>JAWWPV010000498.1:0-7620 GCA_033854775.1 Trebonia sp. | reverse complement strand
TGGCCGGACGCGAGGACGTTCACGCCGAACCGGCCGGACTCCTGGATGATCTTGAGCAGGTCGGAGTTCTGGTCGAGGGAGACCAGGATCATCGGCGGTTCCAGGGACAGCGAGGAGAACGCGCTCACCGTTGTGCCGTGCGGCAGCCGGTCGATGTGCGAGGTCACCACGGTCACCGGCGTCGGCACCCGGGCGAGCGTGTCACGGAAAACGGTGGCGTCGACCCGGTCGTACCCGGGAACGGCCAGGTGACCGTCCTCGTCGGGTGCGGTGCCGCCGTCCTCCATCACGTTCTCCGTCCAACGCGCTGCGGTAATCATTCGACCATATCCGCTGCGCGGGTGACGGGCTAGGGCAGGCAAGACCACATTGTCCTGTGGTCCAACACTATGGACAGACCTGCGGAAACGGAGAGACGATCCGGACCATGACTAGCGGGCTTGAAGGCAAGGTAGCCGTCGTGACCGGGGCCGCGGGCGGGCTCGGGGCCGCCTCGGCACAGCGGCTGTCACGGGAAGGGTGCCGGGTCGTCGTCGTGGACCTCGACGGCGACGGGGCACGGAAGGTCGCCGAGTCGCTGCCGGGGACGAGCATCGCGGTCGCGGCGGACGTCTCCCTTGAGGAAGACGTGGATCGCTACCTGGACGAAGCCACGAACTCGTTCGGGCGAATCGATTTTCATCACCTGAACGCGGGGATTCCCGGGTCCGCGGGCGGGTTCCCCGACCTCACGGCCGACGAGTTCGACCGGGTCATGGCGGTCAACGTGCGCGGCGTCTTCCTCGGGCTGCGCGGGGCGTTCCGCGGGTACCGGGCCGCCGGGACCGCGGGGAGCGTCGTGCTCACCGCGTCGATCGCGTCGCTGCGGGGCAGCGCCGACCTGATCGCCTACCAGACGTCCAAGCACGCGGTGCTCGGGCTGCTGCGCGGAGCGGCCATGTACGGCGGGCCGCTCGGGATCCGGGTGAACGCGGTCGCGCCCGGGATCGTGCCGACCGCGCTGTTCAGCCCGTCCGGGCGGGATGACATGGTCCGGCGGGCCGGGAGCGCGCCGCTGCGCCGGGCGGGGACGCCGGACGAGATCGCGTCGGTCGTCGCGTTCCTGCTTTCCGACGACGCGGCGTACATGACCGGGGAGGTCGTGTCCGTGGACGGCGGGTCGTCCATCGTGTCCACGGTGCGGGCGTCCGGCGGGGCGGGCGCGTGGGACTTCGGTGCCTTGGATGAGCGAACATACGGGCCGCGCGAAACATGAATGTCCCGTTGGTGTCGCTATAGCCACACCAACGGGACATCCACGAACTGACCGGAGAGGAGTAGGCGATGACGACTGGGCGACAAGTCGGATTTGTCGGGCTTGGGAACATGGGCGGGCGGATGACGCGGCGGCTGGTCGCGGCCGGGGTTCGCGTCGTCGGGTATGACACGCGGGCCGGGCAGGCGGCGTCCGTTGGGGCTGTTGCCGCCGAGGCGCTCGGGGACGTCTGCGACGGGACCGAGGTGGTGCTGCTGTCACTGCCGGACAGCAGGGCCGTGGAGTCCGTGGTGTTCGGCGCGCGACCGGAGTCGGACGGGCTGCTCGCGTTCGCGCGGCCGGGACAGGTGATCATCGACCTGTCGACCTCCGCGCCGTCCTCGACGCAGCGCATTCACGCCGCCCTCGCCGGGCGCGGCGTCGAGTACCTGGACGCGGGAATCTCCGGCGGCGCGGCGGCCGCGGAGAAGGGGACGCTGACGATCATGGTCGGCGGGTCCGCCCCGGCCCTTGAGTCGGCGCGCTGGGTGTTCGGGCCGATCGCGGCCAAGATCGTGCTGATGGGCGACAGCGGCGCCGGGCACTCCACCAAGCTGCTGAACAACTTCCTGAACGCGGTGACGCTGGCCGCGACCGCCGAGGTGATGGTCGCGGCGCGGAAGGCCGGGCTTGACCTGGCGGCGGTGCTCGAGGTGATCAACTCGTCCAGCGGGGTCAGCTACGCGTCAACGAACCGGTTCCCGCACATCATCAAGGGCGACTACCTCGAAGGCGGGCTGACGAGCAACCTGATGACCAAGGACGTGGTCGCGTACGTCGATCACGTGCGCGAACTCGGGGTCCCCTGCCTGAACGCCGCGGGCCCGCTCGCGGCGTTCGGCGCGGCGGCCAGCCTCGGGTACGGGGAACTGATCAGCAACCGGGTCGTCGACGCGATCGGCGACCTGGCCGGCGGGGTCCGGCTGTACGACACGGACAGGGAGGCGTGATGGCGGCCGACACTGTCGGGTTCATCGGGCTTGGGAACATGGGCATCCCGATGACGACGCGGCTCGTCGCGGCGGGTTACCAGGTGCGCGGCTTCGACACCGCGGCCGAAGCCAGGCAGAACTTCGAGGCCGTCGGGTCTGCTGGCGCGCGTGGCGGGGTGACCGCTCTCGCCGAACTTGGCCCGGTCGGCGACGGGGCGGACGCGGTCATCTTGATGCTGCCCGACTCGGACATCGTCGAGCGGGTCTTGCTCGGGCGGCTCGCGAGCGAGCCCGCCGACCGGACCGCGGGCGGCGGGCTGCTGGTCAACCTGGCGCCGGGGACCACCATCATCGACATGTCATCCTCCGACCCGGCACGGACGCGGGTGCTGGCGGAACTGGTGGCCGCGGCGGGGATGACCCTGATCGACGCGCCCGTTTCCGGTGGCGTCTCCGGTGCGCGGGCCGGGACTTTGATGATCATGGTCGGCGGACCTTCCCTGGCGTTCGAGCGCTTCAGGCCAATGCTCTCGGCCATTGGCAACCGCGTGGTGCACGCGGGCGACGTCGGGGCGGGTCATGCCGTGAAGGCGCTGAACAACCTGATGTCCGCCGCGCACCTGCTCGCGTCGTCGGAGGCGCTGATCGCGGGCCGCCGCTTCGGCCTTGACCCGGCGGTCATGCTGGAGATCATCAACGGGTCGAGCGGCCGCTCCGGCTCCACGGAAAACAAGTGGCCCAACTACGTGCTCACCGGGAAGTACGACGCCGGGTTCTCGGTCCGCCTCATGGTCAAGGACATCAGGCTGGCCCTCGGCATCGAGCACGCGGCCGGCGTGCCTGCGGCCGCGAGCGAGGCGGTCGTGGCCAGCTGGGAGGCTGCGCTCGCCGACCTGCCGCCGGATGCCGACCACACGGCCATCGCCCGCTGGCTCAACGACCGGACGGAGCCGTGATCCGGCCTTGCAGCCGTCGCCACACGGGGCAACCCGCGGTCCTGAGTTAGCGGCAATTTGCGCCGATAAAGCTCGGCGGATTACTTCGGAACTGTCGGATCGTTCGCGAAAATGTAGGCATGAGTACCGCGGCGACGGGTCGGACGCCGGGCGCAGTTCCCCAGCGGACATATGACGCTTTCATCTCCTACAGCCACGCGGCGGACAGCCGGCTCGCCCCGGCGCTGCAACGCGGCCTGCAGCGGCTGACCAGGGCCTGGTACCAGCGCCTGGCGCTGCGGATTTTCCGCGACCAGACGAGCCTGGCGGCCAACCCCGACCTGTACGCCACGATCGAACGGTCACTCCGGGAATCGCGGCACTTCGTGCTGCTCGCCTCCCCCGCCACGGCCCAGTCGCCGTGGGTGCGCCGGGAGATCCGGTTCTGGCAGGAGCACCGCGAACGGGAGACGTTCCTGATCGCGCTGACCGACGGCGTCATCCGCTGGGACGACGCGGCCGGTGACTTCGACTGGTCGGCCACCGACGCGCTGCCTGAGGAGCTGCGCGGCTGGTTCCCGCACGAGCCGCTCTGGGTGGACCTCAGCTGGACCCGCGGCAACAACCCGAGCGACCTCACGCTGCGGCATGGCCGGTTCCGTGACGACGTCGCCACGCTTGCCGCCGCACTGCACGGCCGGCCCAAGGAGCAGATCGACAGCGAGGACGCGCGCCAGCACCGCCGCGCGCTGCGGATCGGCCGCGCCGTCGTCGCCCTGCTCGTGCTGCTCCTCGTGTTCGCGGGCGTTGAGAACAACAACGCGAACACCCAGCGGAACATCGCCCAGCAGCAGACGGTCGTGGCACAGCAGCAGGCGGCCGTCGCACAGGAGCAGCGCGCACTGGCGACGCAGCGGGCATTGGACGCCGATGCGCAGGTGGACGCCGCGACCACGCCAGTCACGTCGCTCGACATGAGCCTGGCCGCGCTGCGAATTGACCCGAGCGCGCAGGTCAGCCAGACGCTGGTGAACACCCTGCTGCACACCAGTTACCAGGGCAGCAGCCAGCCGCTGACCCCGGGGGGCTCCGCCGAGACCGCCGCGTTCAGCCCGAACGGCCGATTGCTGGCCGACGTGTACAACGAGTCGACCGCGACGGCAGTGTCGCTGTGGACTACCGCAGACCCGACACACCCGTCCCGGGTGGCCAACCTGCCGGGCATTGACGACCAGGCAGAGGTCACCGACATCGCGTTCAGCCCGGATAGCCGGGTCCTCGCGGTCGTCGTCGACGGCAAGGTCGAATTGTGGTCACCTACCGCCGCGCCGCGTCTGCTTTCCTCGCTCACGCTGCCGTCCGCGTGGGCCGTCGCCTTCAGTCCCGGTGGGACCACGCTGGCGGCCGTCGGCGGGAACTCGGCGAACGGCACGCTGGAGACCTGGGATGTCGCCGACACCGCCGCCCCGCGGTTGCTCGCGCGGGTCGGCGGCGTCTACTACCCCAGGTACGCCGCGTTCAGCCCCGACGGGCGGATCCTGGTCACCGGCTCCGGAGAGCAGACCTTCAGCAAGAACGGCGCCCTCACCGGGCCGACCCGCGCCGTCCTGTGGGACGTCAGCGACCCGCGAGGGCCGCGGAAGCTCACGACGATTCGGGTGTGGGACGGCAAAGGCGGGATCGCGTTCGGCCCTGGCGGCAAGACGCTGGCGCTCACTTGGTCCAATGAGGCGTCGCTCTGGGACATCACCGACCCCGCGAGGCCCCGGCAGCTAGAGGTGCTCATCGGCCACACCCAGGAAATCAACGCGGTCGCCTTCAGCCCCGACGGCCGCACCCTGGCCACCGGTGGGGACGACAACAAGATCCTGCTCTGGAACACCGCGAACCCCGCCCATGTCCCGCATTCGACGGTGCTTGCCGAGGACCCCGCGGAGATAGCCGCCCTGACGTTCGTCCACAACGGGCAGTCGCTGCTCACTGGCGACTGGGACACCCAGATCAGTCAGTGGCGCGTCGCGGACAACGCGCCGACGCTCGCCACCACGCTGACCGACCCGGAAGCCCCATCCGACAGCGTTGACACCGTCGCGGTTAGCCCGGATAGTCGCATCCTGGCGACGGCCGAGTATCACCAGGCGGTGATCTTGTGGAACATCGCCGATCCGGCGCACTCATCGGAGCTCGCCCGGGTCTGGGCGGGCGCCGGGCCGGTAAGCGCCGTGGCATTCAGCCCCGACGGGACCGTACTCGCCGTCGGCAGTTGGTACGACAAGTTGTCCCTGTGGGACGTACGCGACCCGGCAAGCCCCCGGCTGCTCGCCACCCTGCCAGCCCCGGGAGTGGTGGGCTGGCTGTCCTTCACCTCAGGAGGTACCACGCTGGTCGGCGGCGGAGACCAGCTGGTCCAGGGGTTTCCTGACGAATGGGTTCCGGCGTGGGGCGACTTGTGGGATATCAGCAACGCGAGCCACCCGCTCGTGCTGCATCGCTTCACCGACCTCGCCGTTAACGACCCCGGAACGCTCAGCCCCGACCACAAGACCCTGATCCTTTCAGTCTCCGACCAGACGGTACAACTCTGGGACATCGCTAACCCGGCGGACCCGGTCGAATTGCCCGCCCAGAGCAACGCCTCCGCTTCGCATCCGGGCGTCCTCAGCCAGCTGGGCAATGACCTGACCTTCGCTCCGGTCAGGGGACTCGCCGCGACCTCAGCGGAAGGCCCTCCTGGGGCACTGCTGTGGTCATACACCGGAAAGGGGGCAGCCAGTCAGACCAGTTCCGTCACCGGTCCCAGCGACACCATCAACTCGCTCTCCTTCCATCCGGCGGGCAACCTCCTGGCCGCGGCGAGCAACGACTTTACGACCACGGTCTGGGATGTCGCAGACCTAGCACAGCCATTTATCGTGCAGACCCTCACCGACGACACCGGCGCGGTGAACGACGCCGTGTTCAGCCCGGACGGCCGCCTACTGGTTACCGGCAGCAGCGACGGGACCGCCGAAGTCTGGACTCTTAACGCGCTGCCGGCGATCGCCGGCGACCCCGTCGCACTGGCCTGCCAGCTCACCGGCGGCGGCTTCACCCGCGCGCAGTGGGCCCAGTCCGCACCGGGCGTCGCCTACTCCCCCTCGTGCCAATGAGGGAAATGGGCCGGGAGGAGAAAGCCGAATTCGTTCTGGATCATCGAACTAAAGCCGTGGGTGATGATCGTTGCCGTCCACAGGAGGGGCACGGGGCGGGGCCGGCCGCCTTGACGTGACCGCCACAGGGAACGGATTCTGGCCTTCAGCGCGCGCATGGCGGGCCGACCAGTCTAGGAGGCAACGCGGTGGCAGACGTGGTTCCCACGGAGGAGTTCCTTGAGCTGGCCGGGGGGAGGGTGCACCTGCTGCGCGGCGGGACCGGGGAACCGGTGCTGTTCCTGCACGCGGCCGGCCGGGCCGGGGAGTGGCTCCCCTTTCACGAGCTGCTCGCGTCCGCCGGCTTCGAGGTCATCGCGCCCGACCATCCCGGGTTCGGCAAGTCCGACGAGTTTCCCGAGGCCGAGGCGATCGACGACCTCGCCTTCCATTACCTGGACGTGCTCGACGCGCTCGGGCTTGACCGGCCGCACGTCGTCGGCGCGTCGTTCGGCGGGTGGATCGCCGCCGAGCTCGCCGTTTACGCGCCGCACCGGATCGGGTCGCTGACGCTGCTGTCCCCGGCGGGGCTGCGGCTGCCCGAGCACCCGGTGACGGACCCCTTCCTGATGCCGCCGGCCAAGCTGGTCAGGACGCTGTTCCACACTCCCCCGCCGCCCGCGCCCACGCCGGCACCTGGAACCCCGCCGGACCTGGACGCGGTCATCGCCGCGTACCGGGAGGCGACCTCGCTCGCCCGGTTCTGCTGGGTGCCGTTCATGGCCGACCCGAAGCTGGAGCGGCGCCTGCGCAGGATAACCGCGCCGACCCTGGTCGTCGCGCCGTCCGACGACCGGCTGATCCCGGTCGAGCACGCGCGGCGGTACGCGGCGCGGATCCCTGGGGCGGCCTACGCCGAGGTGCCCGACTGCGGGCACGCGATGTACTTCGAGAAGCCCGCGGAGTTCGCAGGGTCAGTGACTGAATTCTTGAGTGCGCATCCCCTTGCCGCGGGAGAGAGCGGAGTCAGCCGGTGAAATTCAGCTTCTTCCACCTGATGCCCTACCCCTACCTGCCGGACGACTTCGACACCGCGTACGACTCGACGTCGCTGACGTACCCGAACGCGAACTTCGACCCGTCACTCGGTGCCGCCCTGTACGCGCGGTACCTGGACGAGCTCGAGTACGCGGACCAGCTCGGATTCGACGGGATCGCGGTCAACGAGCATCACCAGTCCGCCTACGGGCTCATGCCGTCGCCGAACCTCATGGCGGCCGCGCTTGCCCGGCGGACCTCGCGGGCGCGGATCATGGTGCTCGGCAACGCCA
>JAWWPV010000497.1:0-5739 GCA_033854775.1 Trebonia sp. | reverse complement strand
GCAAGGACTACGTCATGCAGGACGGCGACGTGGTGGAATTTAGATTTAACGTGTAACTTTTACGGTCGCCTGGCAACGGTCCCGTCAGGGTCGTTGATGACGTCCATTCCGCTGCGGGCGGGGTTGCTGGGGTTTGTCTCGTAGGCGTCCAGTTCCGGAACGGCCAGCACCTCCCCGATACAAGCCGCCGATCCGGCGATGTACGCCCAGTAGAAGTCTGTGTCGGTGCACAGGCACCACGCCCGGTCATCCGGCCACCAGTAGTTGGGACTGTCCGGAAGATTCCGGTAGGTGCTGAGCGCCCCGCGCAGGAGGTAGAAGTCCCGCATGGGATGCACCACTCTGGGCTGCCGTTCGAATACGTGCTGGTTGAGGTCGCCGAACCCGCTCCACAGCAAGAAGTAGCTGTGCTCGGATGCAGTGTGCCGGGTCAGGATCGGCAGGAGCGCGTTAACCTGCTCGTCCGTCAGTTCTCTGGAACAGTCTTCCTCTGCTCCGGGGGCGACGATCGTTTCCCGCTCCATGAGGGCGTGCGGTACCCGTCCGTTGCGTCGGGCGGTTTCGGTCCAGGTGACATGCTCCTGGTCGGTAACCCTGCCGTCGGTCAGAATGTCCTCGCCGATGAACGGGAACAGGATACGGGCGTACGCCTCGAACCCTTGCGGGACGGTCATGCTGACGTCGAACGTGCCGGGGCGCAGCTGGGGCTCGATCCAGGCGGCCGGGTTCAGGTCACTTTGGATGCTGAGCCCGCTCGCGACCGCCGGGGACCAGGCATGCTCCTCGTACCAAGCTCCGTACTCGGCGCGGGTCATCCCGCCCTTTGTCAGCGGGCCGGTTCCCTGCCACTGTGACCGGATGAAACGAGGGGGCATGGCGGCAACTTACCCCCCGCCTCCCAAGCGCACGCCATCCACTCAACTCACGTCCGGACGCGGGCGCTAGGCACCATCGTGATGTTCATCGGCAACGGAACTGGGTGGAGTTCAGACTTAACGTATAGCGCCGCTCTGGGCGTAAGGGAGGATGGCCTCGTGAAGCGCGAGATTCCGCTCCGGGGCACGGTGTTCGATGGCCGGACCATGATGCTGGTCTTCGACGTCGACTGCGGAGAACTCGTTCCTGGCCATCACTTCATTGCCCGCGGCCTGGGCGGACCGTTTCGCACCTCGACCCACGATAGATGGAACGGTGACGATCCAGAGGACGCACCGCTGATGGCGGAATTCGAGGAGGCCGGCGGATATCCGGCGTTCACGCTGGAGTACGAGCTCGTACCTGGCGTCTCCGCCGCCGAGGCGAACGGTGATTTTTTTCGCTTCCTTGTTGGGATCTCCTATGAAGCGAACGTGAAACTCCCGTGGTACCCCAACGACGGAGGTGCGATCGCCCCGTTCGAGGGCGGGGAGGCGACCCACGGAGCCCGCGGCGACTGGCCGCTGCCTCCCGATGCCACCGTCTTGACCTTCTCCATCGCCGCCATAAATGCGGACGGATTCGCCGACGAGAATCCTGCCGGTGACCTCGTGGTCGATGTTGTGCGGGGCGAAGCCGCCTGGCGTCCGCGGTAACGCCGCCGGTAATCACCTCACGTGGCCGCGGCCAGGCGCAGGCGGAGCGCCGTCAGGTCAACGGAAAGCGCGGCGAGCAGGGTGGCGGCGGGGTCGGGCTCGTGCTGCTCGAGGAGCGAGAGCAGCATATGACGTGGCGTGATCGCTCGCGCCTGCTCCACGGCGGCCACCGCCAGCGCGTGTCCGATGACCGCCTTGGCGCCTGCCGTCATGAAGCGGACGTGCCTGCCCGGCGGAGCCCCGCGGTCAGGCTGCCAGCCTGCGAGCGTGATGCCGATCGCGGCCAGCGCTTCCAGGTCGAGTTGGTCGGCCGTCTGCCGAGCAACCAGCGCGTCGACGCCGGCGACCTGCGCGACTACCGCGTCCTGGAGCAGTGCGACCAGGAGATGATCGGTTCCGATGCGCCGGTCCCCGCGGCGCTCCGCTTCACGCCGGGCGCCATCGACCGCGGTGCGGGCCGTGCGAGCGAACCTCTCAAACATCGCTCTTGCGTTTCCCGTATTTCGCATGCACTGACTGGCGCGTTACGCCGAGGGCGTCGCCGATCTGCTCCCATGACCATCCGGTCCGCCGGGCCTCGGCGACGTGAACCGCCTCGACACGCTCGGCGAGCCGGTGCAGCGCTCCCACGGCCCGCAGACCGGTCGCGGGGTCAGCGGTGCGCAGCTGCTCCAAGTCCAGCAATTCCATGCCTGTCAGTCTGGCTTGACAGCCTGATCGTGTCACGCCAGACTGACAACCATGGGTCCTGACACCACGCGTCCCTGGGACGCCGTTATCGTCGGGGGCGGCCCGGTCGGCCTCTTGCTGGCGGGTGAGCTCGCCGCACAAGACCTGCGGGTCACGGTGCTCGAGCGTGCTGTCTCTCCGTCCCCGATCCCCAAAGCGAACGGGATCGTCGGGCAGTCGGCGCTCGATTTGGCCGAGCGCGGCCTGCTGGCCGGGACCGGCCTTCGCGTGATCTCTCCGCCGCGGTTCCAGTTCGGTCCGCTCGTGCTGGATCTCGGGACTGGGCCGGAGAATCCGCTGCACATCCTGCCCGTGCCCCAGCGCCGCCTCGAAGAACTTCTCGAGCGTCACGCGGTCGCGCATGGCGCCCAGGTGCACCGTGGCTGCGAGGTCACTGGCTTCAGCCAAAGGGATGCTGGCGTCGCGGTCGAATTCCGTGCTGGGGGCGCGCTGACCTCGTTCGAGGCGCGTTACCTGGTGGGGTGCGATGGCGCGCACAGCTTCGTCAGGAAGCAGGCCGGCATCGGCTTCCCCGGTTTCACCAGTGACGAGATCGCCCGCATCGCCCGCATCACGATCCCGCCAGCTCAGATCACCCGGGCTGGTGACGGCCTTGCCATCGCGGGTGTCGGCCGCGTGGCAGCGATGCGGACGAACCCGATGCCCGGCGGCGGCTTCACGATTGCGCCGGCCGCCGTGCTCGACTCCACCGCCTCCGAGGATCTCTACCTGATCAGCACGCATGAACCGCGGGGCGAGGCCGAGGCGAGCGACCACCTCTCCGTGGACGAGCTACGGGCCAGCCTGCGCCGGGTCCTCGGCGCAAACCTGCCGTTCAGTGACGCCGTCGCGGCCCGCAGCACCGTCGGCAACAGCCGCCAAGCCGATGCCTACCGTTCTGGCCGCGTCTTTCTGTCCGGAGACGCGGCGCACGTCTTCAACGCGGGTGGCTCCGCCCTGAACGTCGGCCTGCAGGATGCGCTCGACCTCGGCCGCCGGCTGGCAGCGGTCCTGCGCGACGAAGCCTCGGCCGCGGAACTCGACGGCTACGAGTCCGTTCGCCGGCCCGCAGGCGAGCGGGCCCTGCAGCACACGCGCGCGCAAGCCGCGCTCGCCCGACGAGACGACAGCAGCTCAGCCCTTCGCCAGGTCCTCGGCACGGTGATCGCCGACCCGGCCGCGGCCCGGTCGCTCGCGCGGCTTATCGAGGCCGCCTGACCGATGCCGATGGTATCTACCCGGACCTCGACAGCAAGGCTGCGGCGCTGCTCCACTCGGTCGCTCGGAACCATGCCCTGATCGACGGCGACAAGCGACTTGCTCTCACAGCGGTCATCGCCTTCTGCGGGCTCAACGGCCGCTGCCTGACGTTGACCAATGACGCCGCCTATGACCTTGTGATGGCGGTTGCCGCAGGAGAGCTCGACTCCGTCGACGAGATAGCGACGGTCCTCCGGCAAGCCACTCGGCCAGCGCGCTAACGGGGACGGGGCGGCACCGTGATGGTTCTCGACAACGGAGTGCGGTGGAGTTCCGCTTCAACCTGTGACCTCCGGACGGCGGGTGTTTAGCGGCCCTGCCGGAGGATGGCGTGGCTCTCGCGCAGCAGCTCGGTGAGCGCCCCGGCGCGTTCCGCGCCGAGCAGCTCGCGCAGCCGGGCGTTGACTTCCTGCTCGCGGGCGGCGGCGTCCTCGGCCATCTGCTGCCCGGCCTCGGTCAGGTAGAGGCCGACGCCGCGCCCGGGTCCTAGCCGCCGCTCGATCAGGCCGAGCTTTTCCAGCCGGGCCACTACCTGCGAGAGCGTCTGCTGGGTCTTGGGGATGCGGCGGGAGAACTCGGCCACGGTCAGGCCCGGCTGTTCCAGGACCGCGATGAGCATGCTGCCGGAGGCGACCGTCAGCGGGGTACCGGCAAAGGTCTCCTCGCCCAGTAGGTGGGTGTAGGCGGCCACCTGCCACAGCAGATTGTAGAGCTCGTCCTGTCCGGCCATGAGGGAAAGCATACCCCGGCGCACCCAGTGTCCTGTGAAAACAGGAAGTTGTTAATACAGGATCCTGTGATAAGTTGACGGCATGTTCTCGTCACCGACTCACCCTCGCAAGGCACTCGCCCTGCTGGCGGTCTGCCTGGGCACGTTCATGCTGACCATCGACGTGACGATCGTCATCGTGGCGCTGCCCTCGATCCACACTGCCCTCCACACCAGCCTGTCCGACGAGCAGTGGACGATCGACGCCTACTCGCTGTCGCTCGCCGCGCTGCTGCTGCCAGCCGGCTCGCTCGCCGACATCCTCGGCCGCCGGCGGGTGTTCGCCACCGGGCTGGCCCTGTTCACCGTCAGCTCGCTGCTGTGCGGCATCGCCGGTTCTGGCCTGGAAATCGTCCTGTTCCGCGCGCTGCAGGGCATTGGCGGCGCCATCGTCTTCGCCACCTCGCTGGCCCTGCTCACCCAGACCTTCACCGGCCGGCAGTTCGCGGGGGTGCTCGGCATCTGGGGGGCCGTGATCACCGCCGGCCTCGGCTGCGCCCCGGTGCTCGGCGGCCTGCTCACCGAGGTGTCATGGCGGCTGATCTTCTTCGTCAACCTCCCGGTCGGCCTGGCCGCGATCATCATGACGCTCATCGGCGTGCAGGAGTTCCGCCCGCCCGGCTCGCGCCGCATTGACCTGCTGGGCAGTGGCGTGTTCACCGTCGGGCTGGTCGCGCTCATCTACGGCCTGACTGAGTCGGGCAGCGACGGCTGGGACTCGGCCCCGGTGATCACCGCCCTTGCGGTCGCCGCCGCCGCGCTGGCCAGCTTCCCGCTCATTGAGCGGCGACGCCGCCAGCCGATGTTCGACCTGGCCCTGCTGCGCAAGCCGACGTTCGTCGGCGGCCTCGCCGCCGCGTTCGGGATGAACGCGTCGCTGTACGCGGTCCTCCTCTACCTGGTCTCCTACCTGCAGGACGGGCTGCACTACTCGGCCCTGGGCACTGGGGTCCGGCTCATCGTCATCACCGGCGCCGCGACGGCCGTCACCATCCCCGCCGGGCGGATGTCCGCGCACGTCCCCGCCCGCTGGCTGATCGGCCCCGGGCTGGGCCTCATCGGCCTCGGCCTGCTGCTCATGCGCGGCCTGGACGCCGGCAGCGGGTGGACGCACCTCATCCTCGGCATGGCGGTCGCCGGAGCAGGCAGTGGCCTGGTCACCCCGCCGCTGGCCTCCACCGCCGTCCGCGTGGCGCCGCCCGAGGACGCGGGCATGGCCTCCGGGGTCAACTCGACCTTCCGCCAGATCGGGATCGCCGTCTCGGTGGCCGTGCTCGGCGGGATCTTCGACGCCAGGATCAGCGGGGCCACGACGGCGACGCTGACCGCCCGCTACGCCTCAGCGCTCAACGACGTCCTGCTCATCGCCGCCTGCGTCGCCTTCGCCGCCTGCGCCCTGGCCCTCGCCCT
>JAWWPV010000496.1:0-4802 GCA_033854775.1 Trebonia sp. | reverse complement strand
GAAGGTCTGACCCTGCGCCTCTATGACCGCGAGGCGCGACAGTGGGGGCGGGTGGCCCGGCGGGAGGCGACGCGACGTGTGGTTGGGGCCTGGGTGGCTGGTGAAGAGTTCGTGGGTGTTGTTGATGACGTGAGTGGAGAGGCGGATGGGGGTAGGGAGTGTTTGTCTGTAGCTGCGGGGTGACCTCGCCTCAGCAGTAACACTGTGATCAAAAAGCATTAATCTTCACGAATCGGGTAGAACTTGCGCATCCTAAGATCGTTAGTCCTACCGCTTCCCCGCCTCTCGGTTTTAGCCTCGAATACAGAGCGCTGCCGCGCAGCGAAGCGAAGAGGGGTGCCACGGATGGATCAGGAGAGCGCCCAGGGCCGAGTGCAGGTTAGGGAGTCTCGCCCATGAAGGTGGCTGTTGTTAAGGAGAGCGCGCCGGGGGAACGGCGCGTTGCCCTGGTTCCGGAGACCGTCCAGAAGCTAAGCCAGGGCGGTCTTGAGGTGCTTGTCGAGCAGGGGGCCGGAGATGATGCGTGGTTTCCTGACGACAGCTACGCGGCGGCCGGGGCGACTGTTACCACGACCGACAACCTGTATGCGACGGCGGACGTCATCCTCACGGTGACCCGCCCCGACGCGGCCGCGCTGGCCAGGCTGCGCGCCGGGCAGGCGCTGATCGGCATGCTGGCCCCGCTGACCGACCCGCACCTGGCCCGCTTGCTCGCGGAGCGCGGCGTCACCGCGATCTCGCTCGACGGGCTGCCGCGCACGCTGTCGCGGGCCCAGGGAATGGACGCGCTGACCTCGCAGGCCAACGTCGCCGGGTACAAGGCGGCGCTCGTGGCCGCCGATGCGTACGGCAGGTTCTTCCCCCTGCTGATCACCGCGGCGGGCACGGCCCGGCCCGCGAAGCTGCTCGTGCTCGGCACCGGCGTGGCCGGGCTGCAGGCGATCGGCACCTCCCGGCGCCTCGGCGCGCAAGTCAGCGGCTACGACGTGCGCCCCGCGTCCAAAGGCGAGGTCGAGTCGCTTGGCGCGACGTTCATCGAGCTCACGTCGGCGGTCAGCGCGGCGGGCGAGGGCGGGTACGCCCGCGAGCTCACCGCCGAGGAACGGGACGCGCAGCAGGCCGAGCTCGCGGCGCACATCGCTAGGCAGGACGTGATCATCACCACCGCGCAGGTTCCCGGGCGGCGGCCGCCGCTGCTCGTCACGTCGGACGCGGTGGCCGCGATGGCCTCCGGATCGGTCATCGTCGACATGGGATCCAGCCCGCTTGGCGGGAACGTCGCCGGCTCGGTGCCCGGTGAGGCCGTCGTCACCCCGAACGGGGTCACGATCATCGGGGCGGAGAACCTGGCCGCCTCCGTGCCGACCGCCGCTTCCAACGCCTACTCCCGCAACATCAGCGCGCTGCTGCTGCAGCTGGTAAGCGCCAGTGACCCTGATGACCGGGCGCTGAAGATCGATACCACCGACGACATCCAGGCCGGGGTGGTCGTCGCGCACGGCGGCGAGGTAGTCCACCCCGCCGTCGCGAAGCTGCTCGCCGCCGAACCCGAGAACCAAGGGAGCTAGCGATGTCGACCGCGCTGGTCACTGACCTCACCATCTTCGTCCTCGCGCTCCTCGTCGGCATCGAGGTCATCGGCAAGGTCCCCGCGACCCTGCACACGCCGCTGATGTCGGCGGCGAACTCGATCCACGGCATCGTCCTGGCCGGGGCGCTGCTGATCGGCGTCACCGCGCACAACGCCGTCGGTTACGTGCTGGCGTTCATCGCCGCGTTCTTCGCCGCGGCCAACGTGGTCGGCGGGTACGCGGTGACCGGCCGGATGCTGAAGATGTTCCACCGCCGGGCGCAGCCCCCCGCACCGCAGGCCCCGGCCACACCGCCAGCGGCTACGCAGGCGCAGCTCCCGGCGCAGTCCGCACCGGACACCCGGTCATAGGGGGCGGCCGTGACCACCTTCACCACGAACATCCAGCTCATTTACGTCCTCGCGGCCGCCTGCTTCGTCATGGGCCTGCACCTGATGAACTCCCCCGCGACCGCCCGGCGCGGCAACCAGGTGTCCACCGCGGGCATGGTCATCGCCGTCATCGCCACGCTGATCCTGCTGATTCACGACGGCTCCGTGACCGGGGTCGGCTGGACGGTGCTGATCGTCGGCGCGCTGCTCGGCTCCGTCGTCGGCCTGTACTCCGCCAGGACCGTGCAGATGACCGCGATGCCGCAGCTGGTGTCCATGTTCAACGCGGTCGGCGGCGGCGCGGCGGCGCTCGTCGCGGTCTACGAGTACATCCATGACGAGTCGGCGGCCGGCGGGGTGCTCGGCACGACGTCGGTCTTCACGGTGCTCGACGTGATCATCGGCTCGGTGACCTTCACCGGGTCGCTCGTCGCGGCGGGCAAGCTCCAGGGGCTCATCACCGGGCAGCCGGTCATCTTCCGCGGCGGGCGAGTGATCAACGCGGCGCTCGCGGTGATCGCCGTCGGGACGGGCGCGTTCATGTTCACCACGGCGTCGCTGCCCGCGCTGCTCATCCTGGTGCTCGCCTCGCTGGCGTTCGGGGTCATGATGGTGCTGCCGATCGGCGGCGCCGACATGCCGGTCGTGATCTCCCTGCTCAACGCGTTTACCGGCACCGCGGTCGCCATGGCGGGCTTCGTCATCGGGAACTGGGCGCTGATCGTGGCCGGCGCGCTGGTCGGCGCCTCCGGCGGGATCCTCACCAAGCTGATGGCCGACGCGATGAACCGCTCCCTCGTCAACATCATCGTCGGCGGGTTCGGCACCGGGGACACCGCGGTGGCCGCGGTGGTGGCGGGTGACGCCCAGATCCGGTCGATCGCCGCCGACGACGCGGCGATCCAGCTCGCCTACGCGTCCAAGGTGATCATCGTGCCCGGTTACGGCCTGGCCGCCGCCCAGGCGCAGCACGGCGTCGCCGAGCTGGCGTCCCTGCTCGAGTCGCGGGGCATCGAGGTGTCCTATGCGATCCACCCGGTCGCCGGCCGGATGCCCGGCCACATGAACGTGCTGCTCGCCGAGGCCAACGTGCCGTACCCGCTGCTAAAGGAGATGGACGAGATCAACCCGGAGTTCGCCAGGGCGGACGTGGCGCTGGTGATCGGCGCGAACGACGTGACCAACCCCGCCGCCCGCCGGCCGGGCACGGCAATCTCCGGCATGCCGATCCTCGACGTTGACCAGGCCAAGTCCATCATCGTGGTCAAGCGCTCGATGGGCACCGGATACGCGGGCATCGACAACGAGCTCTACGCCAACCCTAAGACCAGCATGTACTTCGCCGATGCGAAGAAGGCGCTGGCAGAAATGACGGCGGCGGTGAAAACTCTGGTCGGATAGCATTCGCTGGTACTGGAGTTTCCGGTCAAGCAACGAGGGAAGCAGGTACGTCAGCCGGTGCGGCTGCCCCTGTCCCCGACAACACGACCCTACGATCCCGCCGCCCGCGCACCGCTACGGGCGGGCCATGGTCCTCCCCGGCGGTGAAAGCCCGCTGCCGCCACCCACTGATGCTATGGCTTTCGTCTACACCACGAATCTGTCTGAGGTACGCGCCCTGGCGGAAAAGCAGGCCAGGATGGCGGGCCTGCCAGACGACCGCGTCGTCGACTTCGTGATCGCGGTCAGCGAGGTTGCCGGGAACACTGTTCGGCATGCCAGGTCACCGGGGTCGATTGAGATCTGGTCGGACGGCGACGAGGTCGTCTGCGAGATCCGCGACGAGGGCGTCATCGCGGACCCGCTGGCCGGCAGTAAGCCACCGCCGCTGGACGCCAACGGGGGCCACGGCCTCTGGCTCGTCCACCAGGTCTGTGACCGAGTGGACCTGCAGTCCGACAAGAACGGCACGGTCATCCGGCTGCACATGTCGCTGCGCTAGAAACCGCGGCGAGACGGTATCCAGGCTGGCGCTGCTGCCGTGGCCTCCTCACATGTAGCCTAAGGCCAAAAGACCTTAACGCGTTCCTAACACAGTGGCCAGACGGTGCCTGGCTAGCAGCGCCGCCGTGGCCTCCTCAGATGTACCCTAAGGCCGAAAAGACCTTAACGAGTTCCTAACACACAGGAAGCAACATCCATGGACGATAGCGGTACTGGGAAGCGCATGGCGGACTACCTGCGCGACCACCATGACAAGGTTGTCGGCCGCTGGAGTGAGCTGGTCGTTGCTGGCATGCGCGGCCGGACCTCGGTTGAGGAAGTGCGACGCGAGTTCGGCGACCTTTACTCGCTCATTATCAGGGTGCTGTCCGATGCGGACGATCATGCCGAAGGCGAGCTGCGGGCGGCATTGGACGAGCTCTCGCGCGGCCGGGCGAGGGACGGCTTGACGCCCAGTGAGACCGCGCTCGGGGTGTTCTCGCTCAAGGAGGCCGTTTACGAGCTCGTAGCGGACTCCGCGGAGATGGTGCCCGAGTTCGTCGCCTTCTCGCGCATGATCGACGACCTCGGCCTGCGCACCTTCGAGGCGTACTCGGCCGCGCGCGAGCAGATCATCTCCGACCAGGTGACCACGATGATGGAACTCTCCACGCCTGTGGTGCGGCTGTGGGAGGGCATCATCGCGGTACCGCTCGTCGGCACGCTCGACTCGGCTCGCACGCAGCTGGTGATGGAGAAGCTCCTTGACACCCTGGTGGCGACGGGGGCCGACCACGCGGTGATCGATATCACCGGGGTGGCCACGGTGGACACCGAGGTGGCACAGCACCTGCTCAAGACCGTCAGCGCGGCGCGCCTGCTCGGGGCAGAGTGCACGATCTCCGGCATCCGGCCG
>JAWWPV010000495.1:0-4499 GCA_033854775.1 Trebonia sp. | reverse complement strand
GGCAGGGGGCGTCCTGCCCGAGCACGCTCGACAACGGGGCATTCCCGTGGACGGCCGGGGAGTCCGCTCCCGCCGGGCAGGTCAACGGCGGGTCGACGACCTGGTACGGCGAGGCCTGCTCCGGGCTGCTCCCCGCGCAGTACGGCTACAGCGGCGTCGCCAACCTCCAGAGCTCCGCGGAGAACCTGGCGCAGACCTTCGGTAACGCGTACTACGGCGCGCTCGCCCACACGGTCAACGGGCCGGAAGAGGACCAGCCGCTCCAGGTCAGCGGGCACGCCGGCTGGGAGGTCACGTACGACGTGTCCTACACGAACGCCTCGGCCCAGGGTGCCACGTGGACCGACGAGCAGGCCGCCGTGGTCGTCGTCGACACCGGGACGAACACGCCCGCCGTCTTCTTCACGTCGATCCCGCAGAACCTCAACGAGGGCAACATCGCCACGCTCGTCTCGGCCCTCCAGCTCACCTCGACGTCGACGACCGCCGGCCAGTCAGCCACCGCGACGCCCACCGACACCTCCCAGAACGGCGGTAACGGCGGCGGTAACGGCGGGGCCAACCCGTAGACCTCCCGGTCCTCGCGCTGGCCCCCCGTTTCACGGAAACGGGCACCCGGGGGTACGCGTTCCCGGTCGCCGGCCGATAATGATGCACATGTCGACCGAACCGGGTGAGTCACCAGCGGACAGCTCGCGGGACAGCATGGACGACCTGGCCGCGTTTCTCATGCATCGCACCACGGACCCCGGAGTCACGGATGAAGCGCGCTACCTTACTTTCGCGCTGGTAGCCGCCTACCAGGATGGCGACGACCTGCCGGAGGTCGAGCAGGCCATGAGACAGGCCGGGGCAAAGTTCGCCGGCCATCCTGACTACCGCAGGGAGTGGCGACCGGAGTAGCGCCCCGGCAGTGGCGGCCGCCGCTACCGCGCCGTGACGTCGAGCGCGGCGAGGTCGCGCCTAGTTGAAGCGGCGGGCTGGAGGACATCAATGGACGCACTTGACGGCAACGCGATCGGCGGGCTGCTCGTCGACGTCTTCGGATCCGACATGACCGCCGCGGAGAGCACCTGCGGTTCCTGCGGGACCAGCGGCCCGGTGGCCGGGCTGGCCGTCTACCGGCGGGCACCCGGCACCGTCGTCCGCTGCCGGACCTGCCAGAGCGTTCTCATGATGTTCGTCCAGGTCCGCGGCATGATCTGCGCCGACCTGTCCGGGCTGGCCAGGCTGGGCTAGCCAGCCGCTGGCGTGGAAGCTGGCAAGGGCTGGTCAGGCCGTGAGGGCTTGGGCTGGTCAGGGCCGCCGCGGGGGCGGCGCGAGCAGCCCGAGGGCGCGTGCCTGTTCCACCGCCTCGTGACGGCGGTGGGCGCCGAGCTTGTCGTACAGGTGGCGCATGTGAGTCTTGACCGTGTTCACCGACAGGTACAACTCATCGGCGATCTCCGGTACGGAGAGCTTGGTGGGCAGGTAGCGCAGGACACGGGCCTCGGCGTGGCTGAGCGGCTCACGCAGGCGCTGTGGCCCTGACGGGTGCGAGCCAGGCTCACTCCCGGCCAGCACGTTCAGGATCTCGGCGATCAGGCCAGCGTGCGCGGTGCCGTGCCGGCGATGGCGATCGAGCAGTTCGGGCGCCGGGTCGTACAGGAACGGGAAGAGCAGGCTCTCGGGCGCGGCGCGGTCGAGCGCCCGCTCGAGTGCTCGCCTGGCGGCACCCGCGTCGCCGAGCGCGTCGCAGGCGATCGCCTGGAGCAGGAACGCCTGCACGTCCCAGAGATGGGCGTTTTGCAACGGAGCCGAGCCGTCGATGACCGGCGCGAGAACAGCGGTCGCCGCGCTCGGGTTGTCCTGGGCGAGCCGCAGCGACGCTTCGGCTATGCGCATCTCTCCCCGTTCCCGCTCCGGCCTGTCCATGTTGGCGAGGGCTTGTTCGACGCGCCCCGTCTCACCCCGGCGCGTGAGCGTTTGCAGCAGGTGCGAGCGCAGCCGCCGCGACAGCGTGTGCGGCGTGACGAGCGACCTGGCCAGCCGTTCGGCCCGCTGGAAGGCCCGCAGCGCGGCGTCGTGACGGCCGCTCACGAACTCAAGCATGCCGCGGCCGTAGTGCAGCCGCACCCCGGCGGCCGGCTCGACTTCGGTCCGTACGGTGCGCTCGGCCCGGTCGAGCGCCCGCCCCGCTTCCTCGAGCCGTCCCTGGACGACCATCTCCACACCGAGGGCCAGGTAGGCGAGGCCGGTGACCGGCTCATCGGCCCAGCCGTGCTCGTCGGCCAGCTCGATCGCCTGGAGGCTGCGCTGCGTGCCCAGCGGGAAGGACCACCAGCTCACCAGCTGCGCCCAGTGCGCCAGGCCGGTGACCTCAAGGTAGGGCCTGCCGATCTGGCGCGCCAGGGCGACACCGTCCTCGAGGTGCCGGTCCGCCTCGTCGAAGCGAGACGTCCAGAGCTCGGCGATGCCGAGGTTGATCAGCGCAAGCGCCCGCAGGTCCTCGCCAAGCCGTGGCTCCGCCAGGTCCGTCGCCACCGCGGGGGCAAGCAGCCGCCGCGCCTCCTCGGCCACGGCCGCGAGATCCCCGCGCTGGCGGGCCAGGCGCATCCGGACCACGGCGAGTACCACCTGCGCGCGCCCGCGCCGACCCGCGGGAACCGACTCAACCGCCCGGGTGGAGATGGCCAGGTACCGTTCCGCCTCTTCCAGCGATCCTCTGGCCAGCTGATCACCGGCCACCCGCGCCGCCAGCTCGGCATCCGCGGCGATCACGCCCGCGGGGAAGCGCGCGAGTAGCTCGTGCGCCGTGCCGGCCAGCCCGGCCAGGCCCAGGCCGATCCACTGGTCGGAAAGCACGCGGGCGGCCAGGACCCAGTTCCCCGCGGCCTGAGCGTGGCGGACCGCCTCGACGGGGTATCCGTGTTCCGCGTACCACCCGGCGGCGGCGTCATGCAGCGCGGGCAGCTCGGCCGGCGCGCTCCCCCGCAGCTCCAGCTGCAGCAGGTCGGCGAACAGCCGGTGATAGCGGAACCAGGACCGCCGCGCGTCCAGCGAGACGACGAACGCGCCCGCCTCCTCCAGCTCCTGCAAGACCCGTTCGCCGCCCGAGCCCCCGGTCAGCAGGTCAGCCAGCTCGCCGTTGACCCGTTCCAGTATCGAGGTTCGCAGCAACAGCCGCCTGGCCTCTTCGGTCTGCCGCTCTAGGACCTCGGCAAGCAGGTACTCGGCGACCGTGCGCTCGCTGCCGCCGAACTCGGCCGCGAACCGCTCAGGATCGGGGTGCCCGGCGAGCGACAGCGCCGCGAGCCGCAGGCCCGCCGCCCAGCCCTCGGTCCTGTCGTACAGCAGGGCCAGCGTCGAGTCGGGCACCGGCACGCCGGCCGCGTCAAGCAGCGCCCGCCCCTCCGGCAGGGTGAAACGCAGGTCGGCCGTGCGGATCTCGGTGAGCTCCCCGGCCAGGCGCAGCCGGTGCAGGCCAAGTCGCAGGTCGTGCCGGGTGATCAGCACGAACCGCAGGGCGGCCGGTGCGCGCATGATCAGCAGCTCAAGCTGGCGCAGCGCCTCGGCCGAGTGCAGCTCGTGCAGGTCGTCGATCACCAGCCAGATCCGGTCATCGAGCGCAGCGAGGTCTTCAAGCAGCCGCTCGACCAGGGTCCAGCCGTCCAGCTCGGGTGCGACCGTGAGCCCGCGCACCAGCGCCGACCCGGCGACCGTGTCCCGCAGCGCGCCCGCCACCGAGATCCAGAAGCGCTGAGGGTCACGCTCACCAGGCACCGACACCCAGGCGGCGCGCTTGGCCAGGCCCGACTCGGCGATCCAGGACCGGAGCAGTACCGTCTTCCCGCTCCCCGCCGGCGCCGACACCTGCACGACGCGCTGCGCTTGGGTCAGCCGCTGGAACAGCCCAGGGCGGGAGACGACTCCGTCCCGGACGGCCGGGGCGGCCGGAGTGCCGGCAGCCCCTGACAAGGCGGCAGGCTCCACGGCGGCTCTCCTCGGCAGGCACCGTTCTTAACAGTACGTCTTCCCGGGCGGCGGCCGAAGCTGACTAGCGGATCACCCCGTCGTGTGACGCCGGCTCACCCGGCCGGCCGCGAGGTTGGTGCTAGCTGAGCCGCACACCAGAAAGGAACGGGACATGACTACTATGCAGGCTCCCCGGCAGGTACCCGGCCGGCCAGGCGCCGGCCGGCCGGGACCGACCGGACGCAGAGGCCCGGCCGTCCCCCAGCGGATGGCGTTCTGGCTGCTGGCGCTCGTGCTGGCCGTCACTATGCTCGGCACCACCCTGCCAACCCCGTTGTACGACATCTACCAGGCGCAGTGGCATTTCTCCGCGGCCATGGTGACGGTGACGTTCGCCGTCTACGCCGCGGCGGTGATCGCGACGTTGCTGCTGGCCGGGCGCTCCTCGGACCAGGCGGGGCGCAAGCCGGTGCTGGCGGTGGCCCTCGGTGCCAGCGCGCTGAGCACGATCGTGTTCATCCTGGCCCCCGACGTGGGGGCGCTGA
>JAWWPV010000494.1:0-16692 GCA_033854775.1 Trebonia sp. | reverse complement strand
CAGTCCGGGCTGGTCACCAGCGCGCTCGACCGGCTGGGCGTCACCCCGCGGGTGGTGGCGACCACCGGGGGCTGGCTGCCGCTGCCGTTCCTGGTCGCCGGGACCGACCTGGTCGCCGCCGTCCCCGAGCGCCTCGCCCGGCGGGTGAGCGGCGCGGCCGGCGTCACGGTCACCGAGCCGCCGTTCGGGACCATCGAGCTCATCGAGGCCGCCTGGTGGCACCCCATGCACGCCACCGACCCCTCACTCACCTGGCTCCGCGGCATCATCCATGGCTCCCTTGAGTCACTGGCGCGAGGCCGGGGTCAGCTCGCGCCCGACCCGCTCGACGAGCAGGCTCATCTCGTATGCGACGAGGCCTAGGTCGCACTTGGCCGCGGCGAGCACGGCAATGCTTGAGCCGTTGCTGATCGTCATGACCACGAACAGCCCGGCCTCCATTTCCACCGCCGTCTGGATCACCTGGCCGGCCTGGAACGAGCGCGCGGCCCCCTGCGTCAGGCTCGCAAGTCCCGCGGTCACCGCGGCGAGCTGGTCGGCGTGTTCGCGCGGGAACCTGGCGTTGAACGCCAGGGGAAGCCCGTCGGCGGAAACCACGACCGCGTGGGCCACGTCGCGGATCCGGTCCACGAAGTCCGTAACCAGCCAGTCAAGATCACCCTCGGACTGCTCCGTCGCGCTCACCCGCGCTCCTTCTCCATCGCTGTCTGCTCAGTGCTCATCTGTCCGCGGCCGGCGGCGCGTCGGAGCGCCCTTCCCTGCCGCGTACCTGGAAGCCCGTCAGCCGGCTGCGTACCGCCTCCGCTGACCGGCTTGGCCCGGCGGCAGGCGGCGGTGCCTGCCCGGCCTGCTGGCGGGCCGGCCGGGCAGCGATCGAGCCTGGGACGAGGTTCGCGCTCGGCACCCGCTGCGGCAGTCCCGCGTTGGTGCGCTGCCCGGCGACGGGAGAGACGACCGTCTGGGCGGCGCGGAAGCCCTCGTCCGCGGGCGACGTCCAGGAGCCGGCCGGGGAACCGCCGCCGTTGAAGGACGTGGTGCCGTGCCTGAACCACTCCGACTCGATCGAGTCGTAGATCGGCAGCCGCGCGCCCGAGGCGTCGGCGGCAACGGGCTCCGGCTCGGCGGCGGCCGGCGCCGCCACCACGACGGGGGCGGGCAGGCCCTGCTCCGTGCCCGGCGCGGGGTTCTGGTCCTCTTCTTCTCCGGTGTCAAACCAGATGGACTTCGGGCGCGCGACCGTTCTCACTCCTATCACAGGCGTCCTGGCTCCGGTCACCGCGGGCGCGGGACCGGAGATCAGGACCGGGTTGCCGCCGGTGTCGAAGCGGCGGCGCGAGCCGACGGGCGACGTCGGCTCGGTCTCCGCCACCGTTTCCGGCACCCAGATCAGCGCGGAAAGGCCGCCGCTCTGTGCGCGTCGCAGCCGGACCTTGATCCCGTGCCTGGCCGCCAGGCGGCCCACCACGAACAGGCCCATCCGCCGCGACACCGCGACGTCGATCACCGGCGGGTTGTCCAGGCGCCAGTTCGCGTAGGCGAGTTCCTGCTCGGGGATGCCGAGTCCCTCGTCGGTGATCTCGACCAGCACCCCGCCGCTGACGATCAGCTGACCGGTGACGAACACCTGGGTGTCCTTGCGGGAGAACGTGGTCGCGTTCTCCACCAGCTCCGCCACCAGGTGCACCACGTCGCTCGCGGCACGCCCGGCGATGACGAGCCTCGACTGCACGTTCAGCGTGATCCGGTCGTACTGCTCGATCTCGGAGACCGCGGCGCGCAGCACGTCCACGAGCACCACGGGCTGCGTCCACTTGCGCGGTGCCTCGTGCCCGGCAAGCACCAGGAGGTTCTCCGAGTTGCGGCGCATCCGGGTGGCCAGGTGGTCAAGCCGGAACAAGCTGCTCAGCCTGCTGGCGTCCTGCTCGGACTGCTCAAGCGACTCGATGATGCCAAGCTGCCGTTCGATAAGCGTCTGGCTGCGGCGGGACAGGTTCACGAACATGGCGTTCAGGTTCGCCCGCAGCATGGCCTCGTCGCCCGCGAGCCTGGCGGCCTCGCTGTGCACCTGGTCGAAAGCGCGGGCCACCTCGCCGATCTCGTCGGTCGAGTCGATGCCGATGGGCTCAAGCTGGACGCTCGCCGACCCCGCGCTCTCGCTGAGCCGCCGGACCATCTGGGGCAGGCGGTGGCCGGCCACGTCAAGCGCCTCGGCGCGCAGCCGGCGCAGCGGCAGGATCATGGAGCGCGCCATCACGATCGTGATGATCAGGACGAGCAGGATAAACGCGGCCACCACGGCCCCGGTCAGCTTCTCTGAGTTCTGCGCGCCCGCCTGCAGGGAATCGGCCTGCGCCGTGGCGGAGGTCAGATCGGTGCCGAGCACGTTCCGCATCTGGTCGAGCGTGAACGACATCTCGCTGAACCATGCCTGCGGGCTGCCGACCCCGTTCAGCGACTGGCCGCTGACCACGGCGTCCTGTTCGGTCGCCAGTGCGGCCTCGACATCGGGCCCTGCAACGGTGTCGTTGTACTGCTGCTCCTCGCTGAGCGTGGGAGACGGGCCCGTCGGTGCGACATAGGCGGGCAGGTTGACGGCCACCTTCTGGAAGGAGGACAGGTCGCTCGCCTCGCTCGACTGCGCAGCGGTGAGAGTGGTCAGGGCACCGAGCTCGAACTGGCCCTCGATCAGCCCGGAGTAGAGCAAGGCACGCTGCTGTGAGGCCTCCTCCTCCGCCTGGGCCAGCGCATCGATCGAGGTGACCGTCTGCGCGAGCGACGCGCTCGGGCTGCCCGCCGCGATGTCGTTGTCGAACGCGAGCAAGGTGGCGACGACGTTGGTGTAGTGGCTGATCATCGGGAGCGACGTGATCTCGCTGTTCGCCAGGTTCCGCAGTTCGGGCAGCGAGATCAGGCTGCTCAGCGCGGAGCGGAGGTCCGACTGGGCGGCGGCCGGGTAGGCCGTGGTGATCTGCCCGGCCAGGCTGCTGACCGTGGCCGCGTCGGCGCTTGTCACCGCGTACTGGTGCCTCAGTTCGCCGGAAATGGTCGCGGCGAACTTGGCCTGGCCGGTTTCCCGTGCCGCGATGAAGCCGGCGGTGAGGTCGCGCTCGTCCTCGACGGACTCCGCGAGGTTGGTGATGTCGCCGCCGAGCACACCGAGCCGGGCGGTACGCGAGGCCGTGGCCGCGGTCGCCGCCGCGGCCTGGACGCGGAGGGCGCCAAACGTCAGCGCCGCCACCGTGGGGACGAGGACGAGCGCAAGCACCCGCCAGCGCATCCGCCAGTTCCGCAGGTGCCAGGGGGTTGACGTCGGGCTCGGCCCGGTGACGCTGCTTGGCGTGGCCTGCGGAGGCGCGTCGTGGGCCGCAGACGCTGGCACAATGCTCCGGCTGTCTCTACCGACCATCCCTGGGGATCCCTCGGCTTCCCATTCGCAGGAACCCGCCGGACCCAGACAGAGAACGGCAGGAATTATTACATAGGTGTAAACCAGTGGCTAATCGACGACCCGGAGCCCCCGGGCACGTTCCAAAAGTGCAGTTGCAAAGCTAACCAGGCCTGCGATGCCGTGCGCTCTTTATTTAGGAAGCATAACCATTCGGTAATGATATGAAGGGGTATATAGATTTCCGATGGGTGGGTTAAGCAGGGCGTTTACCTTTTGTAGCATCGGCAGCACGCGATACTTAGGTATTGTCCTTACCCGGACGCAGCTCGGGCTGCCGCCTTTAGTTATAAGTGTATACCAATGCAAGTTTGTCAATGTAACCGATTGCAGGACCGGCGGCGCGGCCGGTGGGATTGCATTGGCAATCCCGTATTTGCTCAATTGGCGAGCCGAATAGGAGCGCGGTGCTTGAGGTAACCGGTCTGACCCGGGCCTTCGGGGCTCACGTGGCGATCGCCGACGTCAGCCTTCAGGTGGCCGACGGGGAGCTCGTGACGATCGTCGGCCCGTCCGGGTGCGGCAAGTCCACACTCTTGCGCTGCCTGGCGGGCCTGCTGCCGCCGACGAGCGGGCAGGTGGTGCTCGACGGTGTGACCGTGACCAGAGTTCCCGAGCGGCTCGCGGTGGTCTTCCAGGACTACGGCCGTTCGCTTTACCCGTGGCTGACCGTCGCGGACAATGTGGCGCTGCCGTTGCGCCGCACGAAGAACGGTGACACCAAGCACGGGCGGGCCGCGCGCCGCCAGAGCGCCTTCACCGCACTTAACTCGGTCGGCCTGGCCGGCTTCGCCGGCCGGTACCCGTGGCAGTTGTCCGGCGGCATGCAGCAGCGGGTCGCCATCGCCCGTGCGCTCGCCTGCGACCCGGTGCTGCTGCTGATGGACGAGCCGTTCGGCTCGATGGACGCGCAGATGCGGGAGGACCTGGAGGACCTGGTGCTGCGGGTGCGGGCCGTGCGGAACATCACGATCCTGCTCGTCACGCACGACATCGACGAGAGCGTCTACACCGGCGACCGGGTCGTGGTGCTCAGCCACGGACCCGGCCAGGTCGTGGCCGACGTGCCGGTAGACCTGCCCGCGCCGAGGGACCAGATCGCCACCAAGGAACTGCGCGAGTTCGCGCGGCTGCGCGCTGAGGTGAGCCGCCTCGTCCGCGCGACCAAGCTGCCCGAGCCTCGCTGACCTGCCGAAGCCGCATGTCCCAGTCCCGGCCCGTCCGGGCTAACTGTTTCACCTCGATTACAAGGGATTAAAAAATAGGAGGGCAATGAAAGTCTCGCGTATTCGCCAAAGAGCGCTCGTGTTCGCGATAGCCGGGCTCACCGTTGGCGTTACCGCATGCAGTTCCGCGTCAAGCGCCGGCGGCAGCGCAAGCAGCGGCGCCAGCGGCGCGCCGGAACTGTCCACCATCACGATCGGTGCCGTGCTGAGCGCGGACACCGTGACCCTGCAGATCGCGGAGGACAAGGGCTTCTTCAAGCAGCAGGGGCTCAATGTCAAGATCATCCCCGAGGCGACGACCAACGCGACGGCGACCGGCCTGCTCAGCCACACCATGGACTTCGGCGATCAGAACTACATAGGCATGCTCGAGCAGGAGAAGACGGTTCCCGGCCTGAACCAGCGGGTCGTGGCCGATGACACGCAGGCCTCGATGGACAACGACGTACTGATCGTAGGTAAGAACTCGAAACTTACGTCGATTGCACAGCTCAAGGGCAAGAAGGTCTCCGTGCCCGCGCTGGGTACCAACTTCGCTGCGGTCGCTCTCGACGTCCTGATGAAGCCGTACGCCATGACGAGCACGGACTACACCACCGTGGTGGTGCCCTTCGCCAACGCGGCGCAGGCGCTCGCCAGGAACGAGGTGGACGCCGCCTTCGTGATTGAGCCGTTCATCACGACCGCGGAGGCTGCCGCGGGCGACCGGGTGCTCGTTGACATGACGACCGGCGCGATGTCCGCCTTCCCGGTAACGTGCTGGGTCACCAGCGCCTCTTTCGCGCAGCAGAACCCGAAGACCGTGGCCGCCTTCCAGCGCGCGATGGCCTCGGCGCTCCAGGTCGCCGCGACCAACCCCAGCTACGTCCGGAGCGAACTGCCCAAACTCATCAAAACGATGAAGCCGACGATAGCCAACGTCATCAACCTGCCCACGTACAACACGACGCTTAGCCTGACCCGGTTGGAGCGGGTGGCCGACGTGATGAAGCAGGTTGGTGCCCTGCCGCAGAACTTCGACGTCAAGCCCATGT
Source organism: Trebonia sp. (assembly GCA_033854775.1). Taxonomy (GTDB): domain Bacteria; phylum Actinomycetota; class Actinomycetes; order Streptosporangiales; family Streptosporangiaceae; genus Trebonia. The sequence goes on along the minus strand of JAWWPV010000494.1, from coordinate 10,987 downwards.
ACGACCCCCTGGCGGGCTCGGCGAGCTGATGCCCGCCGTCCTGCACCGGGCCTACCGCGGGGCGGCCGGGCTGATCCTGCTGTTCGGTGCCGCGCAGTTGGCCCTGTGGGTCGGCCGGGTGAGCCCGGCCACCTTCCCGCTGCCGTCCGCGGTGCTCGGCAGCGCCGCCGACCTGGCCAGGAACGGCTCGTTCCTGGCCAGCGTCGGCTCCACTATGGAGGCATGGGCGGAGGCGATGGCGATCGCGGTCGTCATCGCCGTGCCCGTGGGCCTGCTGCTCGGCACGCTGCCCCTGGTCGAAGCCGCCGTGGCGCCGGTGATCGAGTTCGTACGGCCGGTTCCCGCGGTCGTGCTCGTTCCCCTTGTCCTGCTTATCATCCAGGACAACCAGCGCACCGAGGTAGCGGTCGTCGTGTTCGCGTCCGTCTGGCCGGTGCTGATCAACACGATCTACGGGGTGCGGAATGTCGATCCGCTGGCGGTTGAGACGCTGCGCTCCTTCGGCTTCGGTCCGCTGTCCGTCGCGCGCCTGGTGTCGCTGCCGAGCGCGGCGCCGTTCATCGCCACCGGCGTGCGGGTCGCCGCGTCGTTCGCGTTCGTGGTCGCCGTCGCCGTCGAGCTCATCGGCACCGGGATGGGCGGCATCGGCGCCTTCGCGGCCCAGGAAGAAAGCGGAGCGGGGGACCTGGCCGTCATGATCGCGGTAGCGGTGTGGACCGGGCTGATCGGGCTGGCCGTCAACGGCGCGTTCGGAGCGGCGGAGCGGCGGTTGTTCGGCTGGCACTTCGCACTGACCGCCGCCGACGGGCAGCCGTGAGCCGGCGCATGACCGTCCCCGCACCGCGGCGACCGGCCAGGCGACCGGGGATCAGGCCGCCCGCACCCCGTCCGGCGGCCGGCCGAACGCGGGCCGTGAACCGCGGCCTGCTCGTGCTGACGCTGCGGCTGCTCGTGCTCGCGGCCGCCGTCGCCGCCTGGCAGCTCGCCACCGACGCGGCGAACAGCCCCTACTTCCTGCCGCCGTCGGCGATCGTGCCCGCGATGTACCACCAGTGGTTCTCCGGGCCGGCCAGCCACCTGTGGCTCACCCCCGATGCGACCGCCAACCTGCTGCCAAGCATCGCCCGCATGCTTGTCGGCTGGGCCGTCGCCTCCTTCGCCGGGATCGTGCTCGGCGTGGCGATCGGCCGGGTGCCGCTGCTGGCCGACCTCACCGAGCCGGTCGTCCACTTCGCCCGGGCGGTCCCGCCGCCCGCCCTGGTGCCGGTGTTCCTGTTCGTGTTCAACATCGGCACGCCGATGGAACTCGCGACGATCATCTTCGGCGTCATCTGGCCGGTGCTGATCAACTCTATCGACGGCGCGCGGCACGTCCACCCGGGCCACCTCGAAACGGCCCGCGCCTTCCGCATTCCGCCCGCCACGCGGCTGTTCCGCATCATCCTGCCGAGCGCCGCACCCGAGATCCTCGCCGGCCTCCGGCTGAGCCTGGCACTCGCGCTGGTCATGATGATCGTCTCGGAGTTCGTCGGCAGCACAAACGGCATCGGCCGCGAGATGCTCCAGGATACGTCGCTCTTCAACGTGTCCGGCATGTGGGGCGTGATCGTCCTGCTCGGCTTGCTCGGCATGCTGCTCAACACCGCATTCAGCCTCCTGGAGCACCGCGTCCTGGCATGGCAGCGCACCGCCGGCCCGGCCGCATGACCGACGACGGGGTCCGGACCATCCGGGCGGGATTCGGCAGGCTCGCGGTCGCCGTCGCGGTCATCACGACGCTCGACGACGGGCGACCGCACGGGGCCACCGGCATGGCATGGGCGGAGCACGCGACGCCGCCGTTGCTCTTGACCACGCTGCGGGTCGGCGGGCGTACCCGCGAGCTCGTCGGGACGGTTCGGCGGTTCGGCGTGAATGTGCTGAGCGAGGAGCAGGAGCCGTACGCCGCCAAGTTCGCGGCCAGGTCGCCGGAGCCGGGTGCCCGCTTCTCTGGCGTGCCGTTCTCACCGGGTCCTGTGTACGGCATTCCCGTGCTTGACGGCTGCGTGGCGGCGTTCGAGTGTGAGGTCAGGGACATCTATCCCTTTGGCGGGCACGACATCGTGGTCGGCCGGGTCGCGTGGGCCTTCGCCGCCGCCGCGGGGTGTCCGGTCATTCACTACGACGGCCACTTGCGGGGGCTGCGGGAGGCTGACGGATGACGCCCGTACCGGATGCGGCGGGCCGCCGCCGGATCATCGTGGCCGTCACGGGCGCATCGGGCGCCGCCTACGGCGTGCGGGCCGTGGAGATGCTGCGCGACATGCCCGAGGTCGAGACGCACCTGATCATCACCGCGGGAGCGCGCAAGACGCTCGCCTACGAGACGGCGACCAACGCGGCCGCGGTCACGAAACTGGCCGACGTGGTCTACCAGGAAGACGATCTCGCCGCGCCCATCTCCAGCGGCTCGTTCCGCACGGACGGCATGGTGGTGATCCCGTGCAGCATCAAGACGCTGTCAGGCATCGCGAACTGCTACGACGACAACCTGGTGGTACGCGCGGCCGACGTGGCGCTTAAGGAACGCCGCCGGCTCGTGCTCGTCGTGCGGGAGACGCCGCTGCACCTGTCCCACCTTCGCCTGATGACCGAGGTGACGGCGGCGGGCGGCATCATCGTGCCCCCGGTGCCGGCTTTCTATCACCACCCGCAGACGGTCGACGACATCGTCAACCAGACCGTCGGGCGGGTCTTCGACCTGTTCGACCTGGACGCTGATGCCGTACAGCGCTGGGAAGGCAGCCAGCCGGCCGCCCGGCGCGCTCGAGCCAACCGGAAACCGCAGTAACCACCCCGTTGGAAAGAGGAAACATGAACGCACGTGATGTTGATCTCGACCGTTTCCGCCTGCGGAGGCTCGTGGATCAGCTGACGGAACTCGGGGAGGTGGAGGTGCACGACGAGCCGGTGGCACTGGCGGATCTCAGCTCCATCATCGAGGCGTCGCCCAAGGCAGTGCTTTTCCGCAAGGCCGGGCCAGGGGAACTGGAGCTCGTGGCCGGAACGATGGGGTCGCGACGGCGCCTGGCCGTCGCCTTGGGGGTCGAAGAAAAAGATAGCCTGCGCGAATACGAGCGCCGTCTGGCCAATCCGCAGGCACACTTCGAAATACCCTCCGCCGATGCGCCTGTCCATGAGGTGGTGCTGACCGGCGATGACATCGACCTGACCAAGCTGCCCTTCTACCTGCAGCACGATCTGGACGGCGGACCCTACATTTCCTCCGCGATCGACTTCTCCGTCGATCCCGCCACCGGGAAGCACAACGTCGGCTGCCGGAGGCTGATGCTGCGCGGCCGCGGGCACCTGACGACGAACCTCACCGCGCCGTCGGACCTGAAGGCTGCCTACCGGGAGTGCGTGGAGCGGGGCGAGCGGCTCCCCATCAGCTTCGCCATCGGCTCTCATCCCACGTCATACCTTGCCGCCACCTCGCGTCGCCCCGGTGACGAGTTCGACCTGGTGGCGACCATGCGCGGCGCTCCCCTGGCGATGGTACGCGGGGTGACCAACGGCGTTCCGGCCCCCGCCGACGCTGAGATGATCATCGAGGGCTACCTCGACGAAGCCGGTTACACCGAGCTAGACGGGCCCTACGGCGAGTTCTGGGGATTCTACGGCGCCGCGCACATCGACCCGGTATTCCACGTCACCGCCATCGCGATGCGCCGCGATGTGCTGCACCAGAGCGTCCTGCACGGCGGCAGGAACATGGCGCGGATGGAAGGCACGCCGGTCGCGTCCTTGCACACGGAGTTCGCGGTGCAGGCGGCCCTCCGGGCGGTGAGGATCATGCCGGCCGCGGTGCACGCGGTGGACGCCGTGGCGGTCGGGCAGCACGTTCGCGTGGCGCTCGACCCCGCCGCGGCACCGGGCCAGGCCCGGTCGGTGATCTCCGCGCTTTTCGCGCTGCCGGGTATGAAGCACGTCGTGGTCGTCGACTCCGACATCGACGTGCGCAACGACGCCGAGGTGGAATGGGCGCTGTCCACGCGGTTCCGCGCGGATCGCGACGTGGTGGTGGCCGAGGGCTTCCCCGGGTACTACTCCGATCCGACGGTCTCCGACAGCGGGACCCTCTCCAAGGTGGGCCTGGACGCCACCGCCGGACTCCCCGGCGACTCCATGGAGAACTGGCGCCCGACGCCGCCGCGGGTTAGCCGCGAGCGCCGCGTCGGCAGTGTCCGCGAGGCTTTGCGGGACGGCCCGCTGTACTTCCGCGAGATCATGGACGCCCTCGGCAGCGACGACGGCCGGGAGATCGTCCTGCAGCTTGACGAACTCCGCGAGGAAGGCGTGCTGACGCGCGGGCCTAACTGGCAGTGGGAGCTGACCAAGACGGAGGGCTGACACCCCGGGACTGTGTCCCCTGGCAGGAGCGCCGCCGCCCAAGTCCGCCGCCGCTAAGCTGTCGGCCTATGGAATACCTGCCGTATGACCAGCGCCCCGCCTCCACGCAGTACCGGCGGGTACTCGAGCGCATCCTCGGTGCGGGTATCGAGACCGAGACGAGGCAGGGCGTCAACGCACTCACGGTCATGCAGCAGACCATGACGTTTCCGCTCGCCCAGGGATTCCCCGTGATCACGGAGAGAAGCCTGAAGTCGTTCTGGAGAAAACCCATCGGCGAGCTGTGCGCGTTCATCAACGGGGCGACGACGCTGCGGGAATTCGAAGCGTTCGGCGTGGACTGGTGGGGTCCCTGGGCGACACCGGAGAAGACGCTCAAGAAGGGCATCGAGCCGGGCGCCCTGGGGCCCGGCTCCTACGGCGGCGCCTTCCACTCCTTCCCCACGCCGGACGGCCCGCCGTTCGACCAGTTCGCGCATCTCGTCGAGCAGCTGCGCGAGCTGCCCGAGCTGCGCACCCACTTCGTCGACCCGTGGATCGCGCCGTACCAGGTCAGGGGCGCCGGCAAGCAGCCGAAGACGACGATCTCGCCTTGCCACGGCTGGGTCCACGTCCGCGTGCTCGACGGCGGCCTGCACGTCCACATGACGCAGCGCTCCGGTGACGTGCCGGTGGGCGTCCCGTCGAACATGATCCAGTACGCCGCGCTCGCCCTCATGCTCGAGCACCTGACCGGCTACCGGGCGGTCGCGTACTACCACACGATCTCCGACGCCCACATCTACACCGACCAGGTCGACGCCGTCCGCGTCATGCTCGCTCGCGGTGCGCGCCCGCTGCCGACCGTCACGCTGAACGAGGCGGGGCGCGCCGTCACCGACATCCACGGCTTCCGCGCGGAGCACTTCGACCTGTCCGACTACTACCCGAACCCGGCCATCGGCAGCATTCCCGTCGCCACCTGAGGCGCCCTGACCTGGCCCGTCGGCTGACGGGCGAGTCCCGCTACCGAGGGAAGATGTCCGGCTAGCATTGATGGAAGAGTTGACAAGGGAGCGCAATGAAGCGGATCAGGCAGCTATTCGGCCAGGGGAGCGGCCAGACCGGCGCCGCGGGCAGGAGTGCCGGCCCGGCCCCCCTGCTCCAGACCCTGGGCGTGTCGAACAGCCTGTTCGCGGACGCCTCCAACTTCGACCAGCGCTTCGTCGACGACTACGAGAAGATCGAGACGACGGTCAACGCGCTGCGCACGCTCGGTTTCAAGATCGTGCTGACGAGCGGCTCTTTCGACATCCTGCACGAGGGGCACTCGATGTACCTGGAGGCGGCCCGCCAGTTCGGCGACTTCCTGATCGTCGGCCTGGACAGCGACGAGAAGATCCGCGCGCGCAAGGGCGAGAACAGGCCCGTCGTCCCGCAGATGGAGCGGCTCCGCATGGTCACCCATCAGCGCGGCGTCGGGCTCGTCACTCTCAAGCAAAGCAAGCACGCCAAGTGGGCGCTGATCAAGGCCGTGCGCCCGGACGTCCTCGTCGCGACCGAGGAGACCTACACGCACGCGGAGATCCGCGAGCTTGAAGCCAGTTACTGCGGCCGGGTCGAGGTGCTTGACCGCATGGCCACCGTCAGCACGTCGGCCCGGCTGCGGGAAATCATCATGGCCAACCCGGCACCGCCGGTCTCCGCGGTCAACGCCGGCGCAGCGCGCAGCAAGCTGGCCTCGTCCACCCGGTCAGGGAAATGAACCCTGTGCGCGGCCCCGGCCGGAATAAAGGTCAGGACAAAGGCGGCCGTCGGGACGCAGCAGGCTCATGAAGCAGGTCCTGCTGTACCTCCCGGTCGTGCACGCGGGTCACGAGGCCTTTTTCGCGCGGCACGGCGACGCCGCCGAGGTCTTGGTGCTCGGGGCCGGGTTCCGTGGCCTGTTCAAGAGCCTGGCCAAGGACATCAGGGCCCTGCCGCCGGAGCAAGCCGCCCAGTTCCTCCGGGTCATGCTGCCGGGCACGCCGGTCCGGGTGATCGAGCCAGGCGACCTGCCCGCCGCCGTGACGGCGGAGACCCTGGTGCTGCCCGACGAGGACATTACGCGGAACCTGGCGTCCGAGCACCGCCTCGGCGAGGGCAGGGAACTCGTCTTCGACGCGACCTTCCTGCGCTGGGACAGGCAGTGGAGCCAGGCGCGGCGGCCTGCGGACTTCGACGGCGAGCTAACGCTCGGCGAGCTCCCGGACCGGCTGGTCACCCAGGCCAGGCAGTTGGCCGACCACAGCTCGGACTGGTGGCGGCAGGTGGGCGCCATCGCCTGGCGCGGCGAGGAGATCCTCGGCGCCGCGTGGAACCATCACTGCCCGACCGAGTACGCCCCCTACGTCGACGGGGACCCGAGGGACGGCTTCAGCCGTGGCGTCCGCGCGGACCTGTCCACCGCCATCCACGCCGAGGCGTCCGTCGTCGCACAGGCCGCCCGCGCGGGCAGGGCCCTGGGCGGCGCGGACATCTACGTCACGACGTTCCCCTGCCCGGCCTGCGCCCGCCTTATCGCGGAATCGGGCTTCCGCCGCTGCTACTTCACCGGCCCTTACTCGGTCCTGGAGGGCGACCACATCCTGCGCGCCGCCAGCGTGGGCCTGTTCTGGGTGGACGCGCCTCCCGCCGAGTAACACTGGCCTTGCCAGTCACTACCCAAAGCGGGTCCGCACCCCGCCTGCCGGATGGTTGTGGCAACGGTCCGGCTATAGGCGGCTCGCTGCCACAACCACCCGGCCGTCCGGCTGGAAGGGAGTGGGCCGGGGCGTGAAACACGAATCCGTTCTGGATAACAGTGGGCATCAGCCGGCCGGGACCCGCGGCGGCGCGGTCGGCGGCTGCCGGGGGCGGGAGCTGAAGCGCATGCGGACCGGGACCTCCGGGTCGAGGGACGGGTCGCCGACGAGGACGTGCGCGTGGACGTGGGCGACCGTGGCGCCGGTGAAGCTGCAGTTGCCGTTGCGGACGCCGAGGCCGTAGTGATCCAGGTCGAACCGCTCGCGGACCTGGCGTAGCGCGGTCCAGAAGTCGGCGAGTGCGTCGTCGTCCAGGTCAAGCATGTCGTTCGCGTGCTGGTGCGGTACTACGAGCAGGTGCAGCCGCGTGCCACGGTACGGGAACTCGTTAGGCGTCACCGCCCAGTGCCGTGTTTCGAAAATCACCTGCTGGCGGGGGTGCTCGCGCAGTGCCGCCGGGCAGAACAGGCAGATCCCCGCTGCCTCAAGCCGTCGCATTTCCTCCAGTTGCGCATCGGTCCGGTAGTTACCGGTGCAATACAGGCTCAAGCCGACCCCGCCTCCGTAGATCCCGCGCCGCTCAGGGAGCGCAGTGATCATGCTAGAAGCCCCGCCGCACCAGCGATGAGTCACCGCAGCGGGAACGGTAGGTACTCTGGTCACTATGCCTGTCGAGTCGATTTTCCCTCAGCTAGAGCCGCTACTGCCGCTGGTGCGCAAGCCGGTGCAGTACGTCGGTGGTGAGGTGAACTCCACCGTCAAGGCGTGGGACGAGACCGATGTGCGCTGGGCGCTGTTGTTCCCGGACGCGTACGAGGTCGGCCAGCCCAACCAGGGGATCGCGATTCTCTACGAGGTGCTGAACGAGCGGCCTGGCGTGCTCGCCGAGCGCACCTACTGCGTCTGGCCCGACCTTGAGAAGCTCATGCGGGCCCACGGCATCCCGCAGTTCACCGTGGACGCGCACCGTCCGGTCTCGGCCTTCGATGTCCTCGGCGTGTCCTTCTCCACCGAGCTCGGCTACACGAACCTGCTGACCGCCCTGGACCTGGCGGGCATCCCGCTGTCTGCCGCGGACCGGACGATCACGCACCCGATCGTGCTCGCGGGCGGCCACGCGGCGTTCAACCCCGAGCCGGTGGCCGACTTCCTTGACGCGGTGGTCATCGGCGACGGCGAGGAGGCCGTGCTCGCCGTCACCCGCGTCATCCGCGAGTGGAAGCAGGGCGGCTGCCAAGGCGGGCGTGACGGCCTCCTGCTGTCGCTCGCCGCGACCGGCGGCGTTTACGTCCCGAGGTTCTACGACGTGACCTACCTCCCCGACGGCCGCATCGGCCGGGTCACGCCGAACAGGCCAGGCGTCCCTGCGTCGGTGCGCAAGCACACGCTGCTCGACCTGGACGCCTGGCCCTACCCGAAGGCCCCGGTCGTCCCGGTCGCCGAGACGGTGCACGAGCGGTACAGCGTGGAGATCTTCCGCGGCTGCACGCGGGGCTGCCGCTTCTGCCAGGCGGGGATGATCACCCGGCCGGTCCGCGAGCGGTCGATCACCACGGTCGGCAACATGGTGAAGACCGGCCTGCAGTCCACCGGCTTCTCCGAGGTCGGGCTGCTGTCGCTGTCGAGCGCCGATCACAGCGAGATCAACGAGATCGCCATCGACCTGGCCGACTGCTACGAGGGGTCTAACGTCGGCCTATCGCTGCCGTCGACCCGGGTCGACGCCTTCAACGTCACCCTCGCCGACGAGCTGTCAAGGAACGGCAAGCGCTCGGGCCTGACGTTCGCACCGGAGGGCGGCTCCGAGCGGATGCGGAAGGTGATCAACAAGATGGTCACCGAGGAAGACCTCATCCGCACTGTCACCACGGCCTACGCCAACGGCTGGCGGCAGGTGAAGCTTTACTTCATGTGCGGCCTGCCGACCGAGGCCGACGAGGACGTCCTCGCCATCGCCGACCTGGCAAGGAAGGTGATCGCCGCCGGGCGCGCGGCGACCGGGCGGAAGGACATCCGCTGCACGGTGTCGATCGGCGGGTTCGTCCCGAAGCCGCACACCCCGTTCCAGTGGGCCGGGCAGTGCCCGGCCGAGGTGGTCGACGACCGGCTGCGCCAGCTCGGCGGCGCGCTGCGCGCTGACAAGACGTACGGCAGGTCGATCGGCTACCGCTATCACGAGGGCACGCCGTCCATGGTCGAAGGGCTGCTTTCGCGCGGCGACCGGCGGGTCGGCCAGGTGATCCTGGCCGCCTGGCGGGACGGCGCACGGTTTGACGGCTGGAGCGAGTACTTCTCGTTCGACCGCTGGGTCACCGCCTGCGAGACGGGGCTGGCAGGGACCCAGGTAGACCTGGCTTGGTACACTACGCGCGAGCGTGACTACGGCGAGGTACTGCCGTGGGACCATCTGGATTCCGGCCTCGACAGGGACTGGCTCTGGGAGGACTGGCTGTCCGCCATCACGCCGGCCGGGGCCGGCGAGGTGGAGGACTGCCGGTGGACCCCGTGCTACGAATGCGGGGTCTGCCCCGCCATGGGCACGGAAATCCAGACGGGCCCGACAGGAGAGCGACTGGACGGAAGGCGCCTGCTTCCCGTGCTAGTGCAAACGGGAGGTGACCGTGGGTAGCGGATCGGCAGCCAGCGGCGAACCGTCGCTGTCGGTCAGCACCACGGATCAAGCGGGACTGGCCCGCCCTAACGGGGGGACACCGGGAAGTCGGCCCCCGGGGTCAGGCAGCGCGCCGGTCGCGGCGCAGCACCTTCTTGTCCGGTATGCTAAACGGGGAAAGATGCGTTTTGCCAGCCACTTGGATGTGGCGCGGACCTTTGAGCGGGGCGTGCGGCGGGCAGGTCTGCCGATCGCGTACTCGGCCGGGTTCACGCCCCACCCGAAGATTTCCTACGCAGGTGGCGTCCCGACCGGGGTCGCGAGCGAGGCGGAGTACTTGAGCCTCACGCTGACCAGCCGGACCGAGGCGGACTCCGTGCGGGGGCGGCTGAACGCGGCGCTGCCTGATGGGATAGACGTGATCGCTGTCACTGAGGACTCCGGGGGACTGCCGGCGAGTCGGCTCACCGCGTCCGAGTGGCAGGTCGCCCTTCCCGGCCTACCAGCGGACAACGTGGTTCCGGTGGTTCGAAAGTTTCTCGCCCTGACGGAGGCGCCGGTGGAGCGGCTGACCTCGAAGGGCATGCGGCGCATGGACGCACGAGCGGCCGTCGTCAGCCTCGATGTCCTTGCCGACGCGAGTGCTGGTTCGGCGCTGCGCATGGTCGTCCGGCACACCGTCCCGTCCGTACGACCGGACGACGTGCTCAACGCGCTACGCGACGTTTCCGATGTGTTCCCTGCGGGGCAGCCGCTGATGACGCGGCTCGCGCAGGGATCACTAGGCGAATCCGGGGTGGTCCAACTATGACCCCAGTGGTGATCACAGCCATCCCGGAGCTGAAGTACTCATCCATGCCTGGGCCCGATGCCCGTGTATTTGCGGCCCGCACCTTCGCGCGTGACTTTTTCCCGCGCGGCGGCGGTCGGGGACCAGGCGAACGATCACTACGAGCTTCCGTGCGGCGCGCCGTCACCTCGCGTGCGGCCGCGCCCGGAAGCCTGACTGGAGATTGCCCGAATGCTCGACAGCGAGCGCAACAGCCACGAGACAGACAATAACAACGAGGCCACTGGCCAGGCCGCGGGAACTGCTCCCGCACCGACGGTGTTTAACGGGCCGGCCGGGCCGGCCGTGCCGGCGGTGCCCGCGGCGCTTTTCCAGCCTCCGCAGGTGCTCTTTCAGCCGCCCGCGCCCGTCGCGCCGTCGCCCGCCGCTGAC
>JAWWPV010000493.1:0-3504 GCA_033854775.1 Trebonia sp. | reverse complement strand
TCTTGTCATCGACCCCAGCCACATACATAGAGTGACATATCAACTACGTTTTACTAGTCGAATGTCGAAGTCCGGCCCGTGGTTACCCCTGAAGGCCAAGATGTGGGATACAAAGTGCCCCTCCGGGGGCCCAAAGTATCCCACGTCTAGCGGTCGGCCACGTTGGCTGGGCGGGCGAAGCATCGCGAATCCTGGAGGTCGGCATGTGGGGCTGGCGAAGTCCGCGAACGCTGGGCTAGGCCTGGAAGCGGTAGCCCATGCCTGGCTCGGTGAGGAGGTGGCGGGGGCGGGACGGCTCCTGCTCCAGCTTGCGGCGGAGTTGGGCGACGTAGACGCGCAGGTAGTTGGACTCGGAGCCGTAGGCGGGGCCCCACACGTCCTGGAGTAGCTGCTTCTGGGTGACCAGCCTGCCCCGGTTGCGTACCAGGATCTCGAGGAGCTGCCACTCGGTCGGCGTAAGCCGGACGTCGGCCCCGTCCCTGGTGACCCGCTTCGCGGCCAGGTCGACCGTGAAGTCTTCGGTGGTGACGACAGGCTCATCCGGTGCGGGGGAAGCCCGGCGGACCGCCGCGCGGAGCCTGGCGAGCAGCTCGTCCATGCCGAACGGCTTCGTGACGTAGTCGTCGGCGCCGGCGTCGAGCGCGGCCACCTTCTGGTGCTCCGCGCCCCACACCGACAAGACGATGATCGGCGTCGTCGTCCAGCCGCGGACCCCGTGGATGACCTCGGTGCCGTCCATGTCGGGCAGGCCGAGGTCAAGGATGACCGCGTCCGGCCGTTCGCGGGAGATGGCGGCGAGGCCCGAGGTGCCGTCGCTCGCGGTAGACACCTCGTAGTTGCGCGCGGTCAGGTTGATCCGCAGCGCGCGCAGGATCGACGGCTCGTCGTCGATGACGAGGACGCGGGTCACTGGTCGGCGCCGAGCGTGGCGCGGACGCCGCTAACCAGGGCGGGCAGCGCCACCCGGACGGTGAGACCGCCGCCAGGCGTGTCGACGGCGACAATCGAGCCGCCCATCGCCTCGGCGAAGCCCTTGGCGACGGCAAGCCCGAGCCCGACGCCTGGGGACCGCTCGTCGAGGCGCGCGAACGGCTCGAAGATCCGCTCCTTGAGCCCGGCGGGGACCCCGGTGCCGTGGTCCACCACGTCGAGCACGACCCGGTCGCCGTCCTCCTTGGCCCGCAGCATCGGCCGCAGGTCGGGCGGTGAGTGGCGCAGCGCGTTGGAGAACAGGTTGGCGAGTACCCGCTCGAGGAGCCCCGGGTCGGCGCGGACGAGCGGCAGGTCGTCGGGGACGACGATCAGCAGCTGATCCGCGTCGTCCAGGCCGCGCAGCGCGACCGGGGCCACCTCGTCCACCGCGGTCGCGCGCAGGAAGGGCTCAAGCGACCCGGCCTGCAGGCGGCTCATGTCGAGCAGGTTGCCGACAAGCGCGTCGAGCCGGTCGGCGTTCTGCTCGATGTTGGCAAGCAGCTCGGCCTCGTCCTCCGCCGTCCAGTGCACGTCGGTCTGCCGCAGGCTGGACACGCTCGCCTTGATCGACGCCAGCGGGGTGCGCAGGTCATGGCTCACCGCGCGCAGCAGCGCGGTCCGCATCCGGTCGCCTTCCGCGAGCGCCTCGGCCTGAGCCGCCTGGGTGCGCAACCGGGCCCGGTCGAGGGCGGCGACGGCCTGCGCGGTGTACCCGGCGAGCAGCGAGGTCGTCGCGCTCGCCGACTGGCCGCTGACCTCGAGGGCCAGGTCGGGCCGCACCTCGAAGCGCAACGCGCTCAGCGTGGGATCAAGCTCGCCGCTTGACGCGACCTTGATCCAGCGGGCGCCCACGCGCTCAAGGAGCACGGCATGGCCGCCGTGGCTGGCCGTCAGGTGGTCAAGGACGTCACCCGGGGTGTCCGCGCCGCCGAGCACGGTCTGGGCGAGGCCGAGGAGCGACGCGGTTTCCTTCGAACTGCGGGCCGCGTCCGCCTCGCGCCGCGCGGCCAGGTGGACCACGCTGCTCACCGCGACCGCGACGGTGACGAACAGCACGAGCGCGAGCAGGTTGCGCGGCTCCGCGATCGTGAACGTGTGCACCGGCTCGGTGAAGAACCAGTTCAGCAGCAGGCAGGCGCCGACCGCGGCGACCACGGCGGGCCAGAAGCCGCCGACCACCGTGACCGCGACGACCGCGACCAGGTAGATCAGCAGGTCGTCGGAGAGGTTGAGGTGCGGCTGCACGGCATTGAGCAGCACGGTAAGCGACGGCAGCCCGGCCACGGCGAGTGCCGCGCCGGCCACCTGCCTGCGCGGGGAGATCCCGCGTTGCTCGTGCCGGTCCACGCTCTCTAGTGTGACTCCTGCCGCGCGCCAGCGGAACGCCGCGCCGACGACGGCCGCGCCGACCGCCACCGCCGCCAGCGTGATCGCCGCCTGTTCCGCGACGCTCCCGGTCAGCCGCAGGTCGGCGTAGGGCGGCCGGGAAAACCCGTCGGCGGTCAGCCAGCCGATGACGCCAAGCGGTATCGCCGCCGTCGGCTCGGCCACCGCCGCGAGCGCGCCGACCACCACCGCACAGGCGATCAGCACGCCGGTCGCGTCAAGCCGTCCGCCAAGCGCCGCCGCCACGGTGCCGATGGCAAGGAGCGCGGCGAAGCCCGCAGGCAGCGCGTACGGGGCGGGGAGGCCACCCCGCCAGGGCGGCCGTCGCGACGCGTCACGATGCCACACCGGGGGCCGCGTCCCGCGGTGCCCAGCCGATGTCAGCGGGTGCTCACTTCCAGTCATCCTGGAAGTCATTTCAATCCCTGCCCGCCCGAATATGGCGAATCTTAACAATTCCCTAACGCCCAGCTCAACAGGCTTAACGCGGCACTTGCGGCCATCGGGAGAGCGGACACCTAGCGTTAACTACGCGATGATTAATCAACTACCTGACGAGCTCGCGGGCGATGTCGTGCGCAGCAGTGAGCTCCCCGAGACGTTCGGCTACACGCTTAAGCGGAAGCTCCTCGGCCCGCCGCTCGTCAACGAGCAGATGGGCGAGCAGCGGCTGTCCCGGCCGCTCGCGCTCGGGGTGCTGTCCTGCGACGGCATCTCCTCGGCCGCGTACGGCACCGAGGAAATGCTGATCGAGATGATCCAGGTCGTCGGCCTGGCGGCGTTCACGCTGATCCTGCCGATGACGCTGGTCGTGCTCGCCGGCATCGCGCTCGTCGTGCTGTCTTACCGCGAGGTCGTCTCCGTCTACACCCGGGCGGGCGGCTCCTACGTCGTGGCCAGGGAGAACTTCGGGCCCCGGGTCGCCCAGGTCGCGGCGGTGGCGCTGCTCATCGACTACACGGTCACCGTCGCCGTGCAGACTGCCGCTGGCAGCGCCGCGATCGTGTCCGCGTTCCCGCTGCTGGCGAGTATCCCGTTGATCGGCTCGACCAACCTGGTCTTCATCTCGGTGATCGCCGTGCTGATCATGTGCTACACCAACCTGCGCGGCATCCGCGAGGCGGGCCGAGCGTTCGCGCTGCCGAC
>JAWWPV010000492.1:0-13831 GCA_033854775.1 Trebonia sp. | reverse complement strand
CGGCCAGGGGCGGCCGCGCGGGCCCGCCAGGCAGTGGCGCTGGCTGGTGGACCCGTCCGGGACCGACCCGGACAGCGAGACGGCCAGGCTGCTGCGCCGGCTCGGCGTCGCCGACAGCAACATCGGCGTCTTCCAGAGCCAGACCGCCGCCCTGGCGGCGGCCGCCGACGGCGCGGGGGTCGCGCCGGCGATCGAGCACCTGGTGTCCCACCAGCTGCGGCGCGGCGGGCTGTCCCTCATCGACCTGCCGGGATTCCCGGTGGAGGAGTGCTGGTACGTCACCCTGCTCGAGCGGGAGCGCCGCAGCACCGCCGCGAGCGCACTGCGCAGGTTCCTCGGCACCCCGGAGGCGATGCAGGTCATGCGATCGCCCGCCGCGGGCGTGCCGCCGTCCCGGTTCAAGCCCCCGGTTTACGTCACGATCTGGAGCTGAGCTCCCCCGTTTGCCCGTCATGTCCGCCTGGTTGCTAGCTGATTAAGCGACAGCTTATTTGGCTGTTGCGGCCGCGTTAAGCGCGCGCCACGATACGTTTACGTTTCGTTACCACCTGTGCCATGGCAGGCGGCGAGGACCTGACGGCGGGAGATCGTGGCATGCCCATCGAGTCAGACGGACACAGCAAGGACAATCCGCGACTGTACGAGCTGATCGAGGACGCGCCCAAGACCGGGAAGAGCCCCACGGTGTGGGCGTGGCCGCAGCTCGTCGACTACCTCAAGATCGCCGGGCAGCCGGTCTCCGGGCCGTGGCCGCCGCACCAGGAGCCGCGGCCCGACCCCGATTACGAGTCGGGGCCGCAGGCGGTCCCTGACCCACAGTCAGAAAGGGAGAACTGAATGTTCCCATCGCGGTTCCGCTACGAGGCGCCGCATTCCCTGGACGAGGCGATCGGCCTGCGGCGGGACTGCGGCGACGACTTCAAGGTACTGGCCGGCGGCCCGAGCCTCGTGCCGATGATGAAGCTGCGCTTCGCCTCACCGGAGCTGCTCGTCGACATCAACAACGTGCCTGACCTGGCCTACCACCGGGCAGACGCGGACGGCAGCCTGCACATCGGGGCGCTCTGCCGCCACGCTGACCTGGAGTTCTCCGACCTGCTCAAGGGCACGCAGCCGACGATGGCCGCGGCGGCGCCGCTGGTCGCCGACCCGCTGGTACGGAACCGGGGCACGCTCGTCGGGTCGCTGTGCCACGCCGACCCGCAGGGCGACTGGGCCTCGGTGATGCTCGCGCTCGGCGGGACGGTGATCGCGCAGGGCCCGAACGGCAAGCGCGCCATTCCACTGGCAGGCTTCGTGACCGGCCCCTTCGAGAACACGCTCGAGCATGACGAGATCGCCGTCGAGGCGGTGGTCCCGGCGGCGAAGGGGGTCAGGTCGGGCGGGTACCTGAAGCTTGAGCGGCGGGTCGGGGACTTCGCGACGGTCGGGACGGCGGTGGCCATTGAGACATCGGGTGACACGGTGATCCGGGCGGGCATCGCGCTCACCGGCGTCGGCGGATCTACGATCGGCGCCACAGCGGCGGCGGAGGCGCTGACCGGGAAGCCGATCACGGCCGCCGGCATCGCCGAGGCCGCCGACCTCGCCGCGGCCGTGGCGCGGCCGAGGACCGACCACCGCGGCACCGCCGAGTACAAGCGCCACCTCGTACGGGTCTTCGTCAGCCGCATCCTCGGCGGCACGCTAGCTACCGCGGAAAGGGCGGCCTGACCATGACAACGGTCTACGACGACCTCGGCGACGAGGCAGTGGATGAGTTTCCCGTCCGCAGGATCAGGTTCACGATCAACGGCAAGAAGAAGGTGGCGGAGATCGAGCCGCGGCTGCTGCTCGCCGACCTGATCCGTCGCGGCGTCGGGCTGACCGGCACGCACCGGGGCTGCGACACGACCAACTGCGGTGCCTGTACGGTGCTCGTCGACGGCCGGGCGATCAAGTCCTGCACGATGCTCGCGGTGCAGGTCGACGGCCGCGAGGTCACCACCGTGGAGGGCATGGCCTCGGCGAGCGAGCTGCACCCGCTCCAGGAGGGTTTCCGGGAGGAGCACGGGCTCCAGTGCGGGTTCTGCACGCCGGGCATGATGCTGGCCGCCAAGGCCCTGCTCGACCGCAACCCGGACCCGACGGAGGAAGACGTGCGGTGGGCGCTGTCCGGCAACCTGTGCCGCTGCACCGGCTACCAGAACATCGTGAAGTCGGTGCTGTGGGCGGCCGAGAAGCTGAGAGCGGAGGCGTGAGGTGACCACCAGTACCACCGAATCACGGGCACTCGACGAGATTAAGATCGGCGGCCTCGGCTCCAGCCGCAAGCGAGTCGAGGACGACCGCTTCATCCGGGGCAAGGGCAACTACACCGACGACATCGTGCTCCCCGGCATGCTGCACATGGAGATCCTGCGCAGCCCGCTGCCGCACGCGCGCATCACGTCGATCGACACCAGCAAGGCATGGGCGATCCCCGGCGTGCACCTGGTGCTGACCGGGGAGATGATGGCGACGAGGAACCTCGCCTGGATGCCCACGCTCTCCTATGACACCCAGGCGGTGCTCGCCACCGACAAGGTGCGCTTCCAGGGCCAGGAGGTGGCCTGCGTCATCGCGGACGACCCGTACATCGCCAAGGACGCGTGCGAGGCGATCGAGGTCGACTACGAGCCGCTGCCGCCCATCGTGAACCCGTGGCAGGGGCTGGCACCGGACGCGCCAGTGATCCGCGACGACAAGTTGAACCAGGCCGACAACGTCATCTACAACTGGGAGGTCGGCGACAAGGCGGGCACGGACCGGGCCTTCCTGCAGGCCGACGTGATCTCCAAGCTGGAACTCCACTACCCGCGCAGCCACCCGTCACCGATCGAGTGCTGCGGCTCGGTCGCGGACTTCAACCGGGCCACCTCGAAGCTCACGGTCTACATGACCACCCAGGCGCCGCACATCATCCGCGCCGCGGTCGCGATGGTGGCCGAGCTCCCCGAGCAGATGATCCGGATCGTCTCGCCCGACATCGGCGGCGGCTTCGGCAACAAGGTGCCGATCTACCCGGGCTACGTCTGCTCGATCCTGGCCTCGATCCTGCTCGAGCGCCCGGTGAAGTGGATCGAGGACAAGACCGGCAACCTCATTTCCACCGGGTTCGCCCGCGACGTCTACCTCAAGGGCGAGCTGGCCCTGCGCAAGGACGGCAAGATCCTCGGCGTCCGGATGCTCACCGACGCCGACCACGGAGCGTTCTTCTCCGACGCGCAGCCGAGCAAGTTCAAGATCGGACTGATGCACTCCGCGTTCGCCGCCTACGACGTCCCGGCCGCGCACCTGACGGCGCGCGGCGTGTACACCAACAAGGCGCCAGGCGGCGTTGCGTACCGCTGCTCGTTCCGCGTCACCGAGGCGATGTTCTTCCAGGAACGCATGATGCAGGCGGCCGCCGACGACCTTGGCCTGGACCAGGCCCAGTTCAGGAGGATGAACTTCGTCAGGGACGACGACTTCCCGCACCGCACGCCGTTCGGCTTCCTCACGGACTCCGGCCAGTACGCCAAATGCCTGGATGTCGGGCTGAAAGCCATCGATTACGAGAATTTCCGGAAAGAGCAGGAAGAGGCCCGCAAGGACGGCCGGCTTCTCGGCCTCGGCATCTCCACGATGACCGAGCCGCTCGGCGCGGGCAACAGCCGGGAGTACGACATCCTCGGCATCAAGATGTTCGACTCCGCTGAGCTCAAGGTGCACATGACGGGCAAGGCGATCCTCCGCACCGGCGCCAAGTCCCAGGGGCAGGGGCACGAGACCACGTGGGCGCAGATCGTCGCGCACGAGCTCGGCATCCCGGCCGACGACGTCATCGTCGAGGAGGGCGACACCGACACGGCGCCCTTCGGGATGGGCACCTACGCGTCCAGGTCCACGCCGGTCGCCGGCGCGGCCGTCGCCATGGTCTGCCGCAAGATCCGCGCCAAGGCCCGCAAGCTGGCGGCGCACCTGCTCGAGGTGTCCGAGGAGGACGTCGAGTGGGAGCTCGGCCGGTTCTACGTGCGCAGCTCACCGCAGCGCGGCGTGTCCATCCAGGAATGCGCCATGGCCGCCTACAGCAACATGCCGGACGGCATGGAGCCAGGCCTTGAGAACACCGCGTACTACGACCCGCCCAACCTCACCTGGCCGTTCGCCGTGTACATCGTCACGGTCGAGGTCGACAAGGAGACCGGCGTCTGGGACGTGCTGCGGATGGTCGCGGTCGACGACTGCGGTGTCCGCATCAACCCGATGATCGTCGAGGGCCAGATCATGGGCGGGCTGACCGAGGCGTACGCCATGGCCAGCATGCAGTTCATCACGTTCGACGCCGACGGCAACTGCGTCGGCTCGAACTACATGGACTACCTGCTGCCGAGCGCCTGGGAGACGCCCGGCTACGAGCTGCACAGCGAGGTCGTCACGCCGTGCCCGCACCACCCGATCGGCGCCAAGGGGATCGGCGAGTGCGCCGCGGTGGGCGGCCCCGCCGCCTTCGTCAACGCGGTCATGGACGCGCTTCACGGCACCGGGGTCAGGAACATCGACATGCCGGTGTTGCCCGACCGGGTCTGGGAAGCGATCACCTACCGCCGGGACGTCTCCGGCGCGCCCCCGGTGCGCCAGGACTAGCCGAGCCCGGGTGGAGGAGGAGCAATGAACGGTCTGGGCGTGCTCGAGCAGATCGGCGAGCTGGCCCGCAGCGGCGAGGCGTTCGCGCTTGCCACCGTGGTCTGGCGGCAGGGGCCGTCGTCGAGCAAGCAGGGCTCGCGCGCCATCATCACCGCCGACGGGCAGCTGCACGGCTGGATCGGCGGCGCCTGCGCGGAACCGGTGGTGATCCGCGAGGCGAAGCAGGTCATGGCGGACGGGCACGCCCGGCTGCTGCTGCTCGGCAGCCCTGACCAGTTCGGCACGACGGTGCCGGAAGGGATGACGGTCGTGCCGATCTCCTGCCAGAGCGAGGGCGCGCTTGAGGTCTACATCGAGCCGGTGCTCCCGGTGCCGCACCTCGTGATCGTGGGCGGCTCGCCGATGGCGCACTCGCTCGCCGCGATGGCCAGGGCACTGGGCTGGTGCACGGACCTGTACAGCCCCCAGGACTTCACGGCGGCCGGTGCTGGCAAAGGTGCTGGCAAACAATGGGCGGACGAGCGCTCGATGGTCATCGTCGCCACCCAGGGGCACGGGGACGAGGACATGATCGAGCGCGCGGTCGCCATGCGGCCGGCCTACCTGGGCCTGGTCGCGTCCCGCCGCCGCGGTGAGGCCGTGCTCGGCTACCTCGCCGAGCGGGGCGTGCCCAGGGACCAGCTGGACCAGGTGCACGCGCCCGCCGGCCTCGACCTCGGCAAGACCACTCACGAGGAGATGGCCGTCGCCATCCTCGCGGAACTGGTGCAGCTGCGCGCGTCCGGCGCCTTCGCCCAGGTCCCCGCACCGCGGCGCGAGCCCCAAAGCGAGCTGAAGCTCGCGGAGGCCGTCGACCCGGTCTGCGGGATGACCGTCGTGCCGAGCGCCTCGGCCATGCCGGCCGAGCACGACGGGGTCACGTACTACTTCTGCTGCGCCGGCTGCCACCAGAAGTTCAGCAGCAATCCGGATGCCTACGTCAAGGCGGTACTGCGTTGATAATCACCAGCGACTTCGAGGTCGCGGAGCCGGTCGAGAAGGTATGGCGGTTCTTCGACAACATTCCGCAGGTCGCGTCCTGCCTGCCAGGCGCGGAGCTGACCAAGGACCTCGGCGACGACAAGTACGAGGGCCTGGTCGCGATACGGATGGGGCCGGTCCGGCTGCGGTTCACCGGCACCGCCGACATCACCGAACGCGACGACGCCGCCAAGCGCATCGTCGTGCACGCGGCGGGTGCCGACGAGAAGGGCCGGGGCCAGGCCGCCATGGTGGTCGGCGCCACGCTGACGCAAAAGGGCCGCGGCACGAGGGTCGCCGTCACCCAGGACCTCCAGCTGTCCGGTGCGGCGGCGCAGTACGGCCGGGGCATGATCTCCGACTTCTCCGCCATCTTGATACGCGACTTCTCCGCCAACATGCAAGACAGGATCGAGCGGCTCGAGCGCGGCGAGACGGCGGAGCAGATCGCCGCCGCGGGGACCAGCTCGGCCCAGGGCTTCACCATCGCCATGCGGGCCGCGCGGATGGCGCTGACGCGCGTCTTCCGCCGGTTCTTCCTGCCCTACCAGCCAGCGGCGAGCTGACAGGCAGTGCTAGCCGAAAGACAGTGAAAGGAGGCCAGCCATGGTCCTGTGGTGGATCGGCAACGCGGTCCTGCTCGTGGTGGTGCTGCCCGTCGTGATCTACCTGCTCAACCGGGTCCTCGCGGCCCTTGAGCGGATCCGTGCGGCGAGCGACGCCGTCCTGGCCGGCGGCGTCGCCCTCATCGGCGAGCTCCAGGACGTCCCTGACGGCCTGGCCGTCACGGACAAGACCATCGAAGAAGTAAAGGTCGGCGCGGTCCGCTACGCGGGCTCCGTCGCGAAACTGCTCGGCTAGCGAAGGGATTTGAACCCGTGCCAAGTGCAGCCTGGATGACCATCGCCGTCGCGGGCCTGATCATCGTGTTCACCGCGGTCGGCCTCATCAGGATCGTCTTCCACTTGCGGGCGATCCGCGGCACGCTCGTCACCCTGACCGGCGGCGTGCAGGCCGTCGACCAGCTCACGTCGACCGTGCCAGCCCGGCTGACCTCGGTCAACGCCAACCTCAAGCCCGTCCGCGACTTCTGCGAAACGGTGTAGCGATGACAACAGACTGGACCATCGGCTACGTGATCGGCGGCGTCGTCCTGCTCGCCGTCGTCGTCCTCGTGGCGGCCATCCTCGTGCTCGCCAAGCAGATCGGCGACGAGGCACCGAAGATCAACGCCGCGCTCGAAGGCGCCGTCCGCAATACCGCGCCGCTCGGCGCGCTGAGCACCACCATCGAGCACGCCACCATCATCATCGCCGGGCTGCAGCGCGGCCGGGCCCGGCTGGGAGGCTAGCGGTGAACGCCCAATGAACCCCACCGAGCACACCCTGTGGGTGTCCGTCATCATCGTCGGCTTTGTCGTCGTCGTGGCCGTCGCGGCGCTGCTGAGCCTGCTCATCTACCTGATCAAGCGCATCGACCACCGGGTCGACACCATCGGCGCGACGCTCACCGCGGCGAAGGCCAACACCGCAAACACCGTGCTGATCCCGCAGGTGGCCACCGGCGTGGACGCGGTACTCGCCGAGGGCCTTGAGCACCACCTCTTCCTCGGCCGGGTACTCGGAAAGGTCAAGTCATGACCGTGCTCGTCGTCCTGACCGTCATCGTCATCGTCTTGCTGATCGCGGGCCTGGCCGTCTACCTGTACTGGGCGGGCACGCTGCTTGACCGCATCGGCGCGAAGCTTGAAGGAGCCGCCGGCATCGTCGACGGCATCGTGGCCGACGCCGAGCTGATCACGCCTGGTGTGGACCACATCAACAGGACCGGCGGCGTAGTCGCGGGGGCGCTGCCGCTGCTGTACGGCATGGCCGAGGGCATCGTCACCGGCGTCACGCCACGAGAGCCGCTGCCGGAGGTTCCCGAGCCGGCCAGGCCCGCCTCCGGTACCCGCCGCTCCCGGCTGCTCTCCGCGGTCGGCTTCGCGTCACATTCCTGAACGAAGCACGGAAAAGGTGTGAATCGCTCTAGGCGGGTAGTCCCTGCTGCATGCTCAGAATCAGACGGTGGTTCGGCAAGAGGCGGCAGGTAATCTGGGCCGAGCCGGAGCTCCCACCCTTTATCAAGGTTAATCCGATGGCCGCCGCAGTTCCGACCGACACCCTGCAGCCTGGTGACATAACCATGGGCATAATGGCGCGGGAGTTCCTCGATATCCCTCCTGACGAATACCCGCAATAACGCCTAAGTCATCCTGAGGCAAGCCCTCAGTTCTTTGGCCGCTGAACGGGGCCACGGCGGGTGACCGGAGCGGTGGTGGGCGCGGCCGAGTACTCGCCGATCCACTCGTCCTTCCATGCGTGGTCATACTGCTGCTCGTTGCAGCCCGGCCGGTAAACAGCGATCAGCTCGCGGGCTATCTGCTCGCGGTGGGCGCTCGTCCCGCCCGGCACCTCATAGGTGCAGACGTAGACCCGCCACTTGGAGCCTGCCCGCCGGATCCAGCACGCGGCCCGCGGGTGCTGGAACGGGAACCGCTCCGCGGACAGGTCGTCGGCGTGGCCGACGAACATGACCGCGTAGTTCTCCGGCTTGGTGTCCGGTTCCGGCTTGTACATGACGGCGTACACCGCCGCGACCGGCGGCGGTGTCCAGCCGCCAAGCACCCGCGGGCCGTCGAACGGGTAGCCGGCGAGCGAGCCGAGCCGGATCATCGCAGCCCGCTGGCTTCCTCGATGCCAGCTCCCTCATCTTCGGCATCTTCGGCCGCCTCGGCCTCGGCCTCGCTGATCGCCTCGGTCCTGACAATCGGCGCGTCCGGCAGCCCTGCCGTCTTCGCCGCGGCCTTGAAGAGCCCGGTCGCCACGGCGATCGCCTCCTCGCGGCCGTCCGCCACGACGAGCAGCCGGGCGCCGTACCGGCTGGTGCCGATGCCGGTGGCGACGCCGCTGCTCGCGGCGACGGCGTCGGCGAGCTCGACCACTTCCTCCCTGGAGAAGACGCGGTCGCCTGCCGCCTCGATGCCGACACTCCACCTCACGGGTGCTCTCCTGTTCACTCAGTGGTTCACTGGCTCTGCTGCGGTACCGCTAGTTCAGGGCCGGCAGCGCTTCGGCTAGCTCTTCCAGGCTGGCGAGGTCGTGCCCGGACAGCAGCAGGTCGATATGCGGTGCCGCCACCATCATGCCCAGCGTGCTCGGCCGGAAATCCCGGTTGTCACCCTTGTGCGGGTTCAGCCACACGATGCGGTGGCACAGCCGGTGCAGCCGTTCCATCGCCTTCGCGAGCACCTCGGGATCGCCGCGGTCGAGCCCGTCCGAGCAGATGACCACCACCCCGCCGCGGCACAGGCCACCGCGGCCCCACTTCCTGACGAAGGTGTCGAGCGACTGGCCGATCCTGGTGCCGCCCTCCCAGTCCACCACGGTCCGCGCCGCCTCCTCGAGCGCCGTGTCGACCCGCTGGTGCGCCAGCTCCCGCGTGATGCGGGTCAGCCTGGTGCCGAAGCAGAACACCTCGACCCGGCCCGCCGAGGCCCTCGCTGCCGCGTGCCTGGCCGTGTGCGCGAACTGGAGCAAGTGCCTGGAGTAGTCGGCCATCGACCCGGAGACGTCGAGGATCAAGATCAGCGGGCGCAGCTTGGTCTTGCGCTCCTGAAAGAACAGCCGTCCCGGGGGTTCCCCGTGCATGCGCATCGATGCCCTGATCGTCGCCCGCATATCGGGTTCCGTGCCCCGCGCGGCCGGCCTTGTCCTGGTCCGGCGGGTGCGGCGGCGCGGCGGCGTCAGCCGCATCCTGGTCATGATCCTGCGCAGCGCGGCGAGTTCGTCCGGCGTGCATGCGGTGAACGACCGGTGCTTGAGCGCGTCCACGCCGGACGCCATCCAGCCGAGGACCGGCCGCTCCTCGTCCTCTTCCGGGCCCGGCTCGGTGCCTGGCATGACGAGCGCGGCCTCGGCTTCGGCCACCGACTGCGCGGTGAGCAGGAGCTCGCTTCTCGCCGGCGCGTCCTCGGCGAGGAAGTACGTCCTGAATACCCGGTCGTAAGCGCCCTGGTCCTCGTGGCGGCTGAGCAGCGTGGCCCGCCCGGCCCAGTACAGGTCGACCAGGTCCGTCGGGTCGAGCGGTGTCATGGCGGCGAAGTAGGTGAGCACGTCGCCGGTGCCGACGGCCAGCCCGGCGGCCCGCAGTTCTCCGGCGAAGCCGACGAGAACGCTCGTGAGGGGGTCTTCGCCCGGCTCAGCCACCGGAGATGATCTCCGCCAGGTTCTCCCGCACTAGGTCGAGGTCGTCACGGTCCTTGACGACCGCGCCGAGCGTGTCGCTCGCGGCGTCCGGCGTCAGGTCCGCCTCGCCGAGCACGCCGAGCGTGCGGACCCAGTCGATCGTCTCGGCGACCCCTGGCGGCTTGGCCAGGTCCAGTTCCCGCAGCCGCTGGACGGCCGCCACGACCTTCCCGATGAGCTGCCCGGCCGCGCCGGGCTCGCGGACCGCGACGATCTCCGCCTCGCGCGCCGCCGTCGGGTAGCCGATCCAGTGGTAGAGGCAGCGCCGGCGCAGCGCGTCGTGCAGTTCCCTGGTCCGGTTGGAGGTCAGGATGACCACCGGGTTCGAGTCCGCCTTGATCGTGCCGAGTTCCGGGATGCTGATCTGGAAATCGGACAGTACCTCGAGCAGGAACGCCTCGAACTCGTCGTCCGCCCGGTCGACCTCGTCGATTAGCAGTACCGCACGGTCCCCTTGCCTGACCGCCTCGAGCAGCGGCCGGTCAAGCAGGAACTTCGGCCCGAACAGCTTGTCGACGGAGCGCTCGTCGGCGGCCTCGGCCTGCGAGAGCGCCCTGATCTGGAGCATCTGGCGTGCGTAGTCCCACTCGTACAGCGCCTGGCTGGTGTTGATGCCCTCGTAGCACTGCAACCGGATGAGCCTGCGGCCGAAGACGGCCGCGACGACCTTCGCGACCTCCGTCTTGCCGACGCCGACCTCACCCTCCAGCAGCAAGGGCCTGCCGAGCGACAGTGACACGAGCAGGCTGGTGGCCAGCCCGCGGTCCGCGAGGTAACCGCCGTCCCGCAGCCGCTGGGCGAGCTCGGCTACCGTTCCCGGATACTCCGCTCCTGGACGGTCCACCGGGCGGTCGGCTCTGGTCAGCGGGCGTTGTCCGCGGCGGTTCCGGCCGGCCGCATGATGAGGTCGCGCAGGCTGCCGGCGGCGCCGAGCTTGCCCTCACGCTCCAGCCTGGCCCGCCACGCCGCGACGCGGTCCGTCTCGTCTCCCGCGGCGTAGTCGTCGAAGCCGACGCCGGCGTCCGTCATCTTCTTGCAGTGCGACTCGCAGCTGTCGTCGAGGTCGGCGACGGCCTGCGCCTGAGCGCGCCACACGTCCCGTAGTACTTCCAGTGCCTCCGCCTGCTCTGCGCCCATGACGAACGTCCCTCCTGCCTCCAGCTGACCGTACACGTCAGCTTAACTCCGGGTGACGATGAAGCCGCGCTCGAATTAAGCCATTTCTTAATCAGCGTCAGCCATGCCTCGTCGGAGGCGCTCCGTCGGCTCGCGTCGCGGCTGGCTCCGTCCGCGCCCTCCGGGCTTCGCCGACGGAAGGGGAAAGCATCTCGGTGCTGTTCTCATAACCGGGCCGGCCTGGTTCAGGTGTGCTGCGACCTGACTTCTGCCAGCCGTGCGTTCAGGAACCGGCGCTCTGGGGCGGTGCCGGCAAGGGCTGCCGCCTCCTCGTAGGCGCTGGCGGCTTCCTCGTTCCGGCCAAGGCGGCGCAGGAAGTCGGCCCGTGTCGCGGGCAGCAGGTAGTAGCCGGCGAGGGCGCCGCCGGCCTCCAGGCGCTGCAGCAGCGCCAGCCCTGCCGCGGGGCCGTCGGCCATGGCCACCGCTACCGCTCGGTTCAGCTCGACGACCGGCGAGCCGGTCATGTCCGCCAGGTACTGGTAGAGCCGGGCGATCCTCGGCCAGTCCGTGGCCAGTGCAGTCGGGGCGGCGGCGTGGCAGCCCGCTATGGCTGCCTGGATCTGGTACTGGCCGGGCCGCCGGGCGGCGAGGGCGTCTTCAAGGTGCCGGCGGCCCAGGACTATCTGGGGCTGGTCCCAGCGGGTGCGGTCCTGGTCTTCCAGGGTCACCAGGTCGCCGCGGTCATTTACCCGCGCCGCCTGCCTCGCGCGGTGGAACAGCATGAGGGCGAGCAGCCCCTTGGCTTCCGGTTCTTCTGGCAGCAGTTCCGCCAGCACCTGGGTCAGGGCGACCGCCCGGTCGCAGAGGTCCCGCCGGATGAGGTCGTTCCCGGCGCTGGCCGCGTATCCCTCGTTGAATACCAGGTAGAGCACCGCCAGGACGCCCGGTACCCGTTGCGGCAGGCCGCTGGCCGGCGGTACCCGGTAGGGGATGCGCGCGTGGGCGATCTTGTGCTTGGCGCGGACGAGCCGCTTGGCCATCGTGGCCTCCGGCACCAGGAAGGCACGGGCGATCTCGGCGGTGCTCAGCCCGGTCAGGGTGCGGAGCGTCAGGGCGACCCGCGCCTCCATCGCCAGCGCGGGATGGCAGCAGGTGAAGATCAGCCGGAGCCGTTCGTCTGGAACGCCACTGTCGTCAGCGCCTGGCTCCGGGTTGTCCGTTCCCGTCTCTCTGGTTGCCATCACGGCCAGTTCCTCGACCTTGGCACGGTAGGTGCTGCCGCGCCGCAGGCGGTCAATGCCCGCGTTACGGGCCACCGTCATCAGCCACGCCCCCGGACGGTCCGGCACGCCGTCGCGTGGCCAGCGCCGCAGCGCCTGGGTGAAGGCGTCCTGGGTGCATTCCTCGGCCAGGTCCCAGTCACCCGTCTGATGGATAAGGGCCGCGGTGATGCGGCCCCACTCCTGGCGGAAGGCATCGGCCACGACCGTCCCCACGACGCTGGTCGCGGTGGCCGCGGCCGGTGCCTCGCCCGCGCCGCCTGCTGGTTCCGGGGACTCGCCGCCGGAACCGGCTAGTCCTCCCCGAGCGGCCGGAATGGCCGCACCTCCAGGAGGCCGAGGCGGGCCATCGGATGCTTGGCCGCTGCCTCGATGGCCTCGTCGAGGTCGGCGCACTCAAGCACGTCGAAGCCGCCGATCTGCTCCTTCGTCTCGGCGAACGGGCCGTCTGTCACGATGGCGTGCTTCTCCCTCACCCGTACCGTCCGGGCAGCGCTGGGCGGCTCCAGTTCGCTGCCGAACAGGCGGATGCCCCGGCCGTTCATCTCAGCTACCCAGGGATCGACCGGTTCGATGCGGGCGAACTCGCGGGGGTCGACCGCCGGGTCGGTACAGACGAGCATCATGTACCTGGTCTTTCCCGCGCTCGGCTGGGGCAAGTGCACGGCCGGGGCACCGCCGACCAGGGCGCGCACTTCGACCGCCCCCATCCAGGAGTGGGGGTGCCTGCTGGCCCACCGCACCGCCTCGTCCAGGCTGGCGCACTCGATCACGTCGTAGCCGACCACCTGCTCCTTGGTCTCCGCGTACGGCCCGTCGGTGATGACGAGCTCGCCGTCCCGCACCTTGACCGTGGTAGCGTCCGCATCCAGCCGCAGCGGGCTCCCCTCAATGTTGACCCCGGAGCCGATCGTCTCGTCAAGCCAGGAGGTAAGCGCAGCCCAGGCTTCGTCGTCCCACGCCCCGGCGAGGTCCGGGGCGCCCGTGTGCATCAGCATGTACTGCATTGTCTCTCCCTTACCGGACACTCGACAGAACCCGTGTCGGCGCGGCGGTCCCGCTTCCCGTCACCGCGTCCGCTGCCCCGCGGGCGGGCCGCACGCGATGCCTCAGGCGGAAGGCACGCCCGAGGCAGAGCCGCAGGTCCCTCAGTGCGGCGGCGGCCTCACCCGCGCGTACGTCCGCAGCCCGCTGCTCGGCGGCAGTAACGCCATGCTCGTACTTGTATATCTGGTACGACAGCGTGTAAACCATCGCTCCTCCATCCGGTAGAAGTTCTCTCGAGCCGCCCTTTCGGCTCGTCCACTCGGACGACGAACGGAATCTCCCAAGATGG
This sequence comes from Trebonia sp., assembly GCA_033854775.1. Lineage (GTDB taxonomy): Bacteria > Actinomycetota > Actinomycetes > Streptosporangiales > Streptosporangiaceae > Trebonia. The sequence goes on along the minus strand of JAWWPV010000492.1, from coordinate 146 downwards.
ACACAGCCGCCCCGGACGCTCCAAAATTTCGTCAACCGGCTTGGGGCTCCAGTCCTGGCTGTTGATGGCGGCAGTCGGTCAGGCTGGCGCGGCACACTGGTTACATGCGGATCACTATCCGGGTGCGGCCCGGCTCGGCACATCCA
>JAWWPV010000491.1:0-7511 GCA_033854775.1 Trebonia sp. | reverse complement strand
GAGCGGGTGATCCCGTTCGCCCAGCCGTCGTCGCTGACCAAGGTGTACGCGATCGTCAGCGGCAAGGGCGGCGTCGGCAAGTCGTCGGTCACCGTGAACCTGGCGGCGGCGCTGGCCGCCGCGGGGCACAAGGTCGCCCTCATCGACGCCGACATCTACGGTCACTCCGTGCCCAGGATGCTCGGGGTCACCGGGCTCCCCACCAAGGTCCAGGACATGATCATGCCGCCCGCCGCGAAGGGCGTGAAGGTCATCTCGGCGGGCATGCTCAAGCCGCCGGGACAGGACGCGCTGCCGATCCGCGGCCCCATCCTGCACCGGCTCTTTGAGCAGTTCCTCGCCGACTTCTACTGGGGCGACCTGGACTACCTGCTCATTGACATGCCGCCGGGAACCGGCGACGTGGCGCTGTCCCTCGCCAGGCTGGTGCCCGGCGCCGAGCTTGTCATCGTGACCACCCCGCAGATTGCCGCCGCGGAGGTCGCCAAGCGCGCGGGGACCCTGGTCACGCAGACCCACCAGCGGGTCATCGGCGTGATCGAGAACATGTCGTACCTGCTCTGCCCGCACTGCGGTGAGGCGATGGACGTGTTCGGGGCCGGCGGCGGCGAGACCGTCGCCGCGGCGCTCACCCAGCTCACCGGGGTGGAGGTGCCGCTGCTCGGCCAGATCCCGCTGGACGTGCGGCTCCGGGAGAGCGGCGACAGCGGCAACCCGCTCGTCCTCGCCGACCCGTCGGCGCCGGCCGCGATCCAGCTGGCCAAGGTCGCCGAGTCGCTCTCGAGCAAGGGACGCGGCCTGGCCGGCCGGATGCTAAGCCTCAGCCCCCGGTAATCCGAGCGCGAGCCGCGCAGGCGAGCGCCGGAGCTAGGTGGCCTCGATGTCGAAGGGCGGCTCCGCACCGTCAACCAGCGTGGCACGCGTGCCGTTCGGGACGGCGGTGCCGCCAAGTACCGCGTCCGACGTGCTCTTGAACTCGTCGACCAGCGGCTGCGCGCCGTTGGCCATGTCGTCGAGCAGGTGCTTCTGCACGAACCTGCGCGGGTTCAGGTCCTCGAAGTCGAAGTCCTGGAACTCGGGGCCGAGCCCTTCCCGCAGGTCCGCCTTGGCCCCCTCCGCGATCCGGCGCAGGTCACGCAGGGCACGGCCGGCCTGCGAAGCGATCTTCGGCAGCTCGTGCGGCCCGAATACGAGAAGCGCGATCACCGCGAGGACCAGCAACTTGGTCAGCGAAAGGTCAAACACTCAGCACTCCGTCAGCGGTCGATCGGCACCCATCACCACTGTAAACCGTGTGGACGGCGGTGTGGACAGCGCGCGTTTAGCCAAATGGGTTGATCACGTGGGCGAGCCGGGTGAACCCGCGCCCGAGACGGACGAGGACTCCTGGCGCACCGCCGCGCGGCAGCCCCCCGACGACCTGCGTCATCGTCTGCGGTGGCGCGTCCGCGATCATCGTGTACACGAAGCCGAGCCCCGACCAGGTGAGCGAGTGTCCGGACACGAAGGCCTGCTGGCCGCCCACCTTTACCTGCCGCCAGCCGGCCATGTTCGATGCCAGGGTGCCCCGCTGCACGAAGAGCGAGACGTCGTAGAGCCCGTCGGAGTACTCAAGGTCGACGACCTCGCCGCTCGTGGTCTTGGTCGACGCGGCCGCGTACAGCGGCAGGCCGCCAGGCAGGCTGCCTGGCACCTGCCAGCCCTGCCCGGCCAGCGACGTGACGAACCGGGCCGGAGTGGCCGCCGCGACCCAGGCCGGCTGCGCCGCGGGCGATGCCGCCGTCGTCAGCAGCTGCGCCTTGACCGCGCCCGCGGCCGCGGCCGCGAGCTGGGACGCGCCGGGCGGACCGAACTTGACCTGGACGAACGAGTCCTCGCTGATCACGTTGTCCGAGGTGTCGAAGAGTTCGCGGCGCAGCGGCACCATCGTCTGCTTGTCCAGCCAGTACCGCGCGGCCAGCGAGCCGTCGAACCGGTACAGCTCCACCACTGTGGCCGCCCGGCCGACGGCGGCACCGCGGCCCCGGTACACGGCGACGTAATGCTTACTGAGCAGCGCCACCAGGGACTTGGTAACGCCGAACACGCCCTCGGGGGAATCGCTTACCGGATCGGATGCGGCCAGGTCGGAGGCCGCGGGCGGCGCGGCGGCCGACATCGTCGTGCCCGTCGAGGTCTCGACAAGCGTCAGGCCGCCGCCCTGGTGCCATACCTGGGAGATCATCTTGACGCTGCCGTCCACGCCCGACTGCGAGATCAACTCGGTGCCCTGGTACGACGCCGACAGGCCGGCCTCCGCCGCGCCGTTGAGCAGGCGCGTGCCCGCGACCTGCTGGCCTGCCGTCACCCTGCTGAGCACCGTTACGGGCGTACCCGCCGCTCCCTGCACCCCCGCGACGTTGTTGCGCACCGCGGCATGCGCCGTCGCCGGCGCCACGGGAAAGGGGCCGGACAGCGGGGCACCGTCCAGCGCCGCCGCGCTGGCGCCCGCCTCCGCGGCGACGTGGTCGTGTCCAACCACCGCCAGCCCGGCGAGCAGGCCGGGCACGGCTACCGTTGCCACGGCGGTCAGCAGCAGGCCGTGCCGCATCACGGAGTCGCCGCCACCACCGGAATGCGCGCGGACAGGTCCGCTGGGTCTTCGAACGGGACGTCACCCGAGGTGATCGCGTGCTGTACGTCGAACACCTCAAGCTGCGGCGTGATCTGCGGCCCCGTGCTTCCGGCGTTTCCGCCCATGCCGAACGCCGCCGTGCCGATCCCGACGACGACGAGCGACACGGTGCTCCAGAGCACGTAACGGCCCCGCCTGCGGCGGACCAGCCGCCTGGGGGGCTGGGTGGAGTACGGGTCGGTCATCGCGCGGCGGCCTGCCGCCACCCGGCGCCGCCGGGCTCGCTCGCGTCCCAGCTGCCTGGCGGGTGCCGGGGCAGTCGGGCCTCCCTGGCCCGGCTGGCCGTCCGTGCCGCACACCGCGAGCAGGCGCCTGGTCATGTCGCCGCAATCGCTCACCTCGGCGAGCGAGCGCAGCTCGTGCTTGAGCCGCCGGAGCGCATGCGCCTCCACGCGGCAGGCACCGCAGGCCGCGACGTGGGCGTTCGCCCGGTCAAGTTCCGCGCCGCTGAGCTCGCCATCGACGAGGGCGGACAACAGGTCTCCGAGATGGCTCACCTTTCCCTCACCCGCCGATCCCTGTCCCGGTGCGCGAGAGCCGTGCGCAGCTGTGCACGGCCCCGGTGGATGCGGCTCCGTACGGTGCCGAGTTTCACGCCCATGGTGGCCGCGATCTCCTCGTAAGAAAAGCCTTCGATGTCGCAGAGCACTACCGCTGCCCGGTAGTCCGGGGGGAGCGCCTGCAATGCCGCCTGGATGTCTCCGTCGAGATGGGTGTCGTCCCACGCCTGCGCCGGCGACTGCTCGGTGCCGGGGATCCGCTGCTCGACGTCGTCACCGAGCCCCTCAAACCTGATCCGCTGCCTCCGTCGGGCCCCGTCAAGGAAGAGGTTGGTGGTGATCCGGTGCAGCCAGCCCTCGAACGTTCCAGGCGTGTAGGTGGCCAGGGAGCGGAAGACGCGGACGAAGACTTCCTGGGTGAGATCCTCCGCGTCATGCTGGTTTCCGGTCAGCCGGTAGGCGAGACGGTAGACCCTGGCGGAATGCGTGCGCACGATCTCATCCCAGCTGGGCGGCACCCACTGGGCCTCGGGATCGCGACCATCCTGTCCAGGAATCGCCGGCTCTGTCACCACGTAGAGGCTCTCGCTCATCGACTTAACTAACGGTCCCCACTAGCTTAAGGTTCCACGGACCAGCGAAATTGGCTAGGCTCACGCGTGAAAAGGCAGTGTTGAACAGGCAGTGCTCAAGGGGGCAGCCATCGACTATGACGAGGCAGCGTACGCGGTTGAGGACGAACCGCTGCTCACCGCCCGAGCCAACGCCGCGGACCTCGGCGGTACCGTGCCCGTGCTGCCGTCCGCGGGTGCCACGCTGCGGTTCCTCGCGCTAGCGATAGGAGCGCGCGCGGTTGTCGAGATCGGCACCGGCTGCGGCAGCTCCGGGATCTGGCTGCTGCGCGGCATGCGCCCGGGTGGCGTGCTCACCAGCGTGGACACCGAGCCCGAGTACCACCGCCTGGCGCGCAAGTCCTTCGGGCAGGCAGGCTTCGCCGCCAACCAGGCGCGGCTGATCCTCGGCCGCGCGCTCGACGTGCTGCCCCGGCTGTCCGACGGAGCCTACGATCTCGTGTTCTGCGACGCCGACCAGTCTGCCTACCCGGAGTACCTGACGGCCGGGCTGCGCCTGCTCCGCGCGGGCGGCATCGTCGTCTTCAACGACGTGCTGCCGCCCGGCGCGGGGCCGGCCACCGATGGGGTGCGGGAACTCACGGACATGATCGGCAACGATGAGAGGCTCGTCCCGCTGCTGCTCCCCATCGCGGGCGGCATGCTCGCCGCCATCAAGAGATAAAAGAAGTTCCATCCGAACGGGCGCGTGTTTCACCACGCCGCCCTGCCGTCATCCAACGGCCGCCTGGAGTGCGTCACCGAGCTTCGCGGCCTCATCGGCGGACAGCTCAACGACGAGCCTGCCGCCACCTTCCAATGGGACGCGCATCACGATGCCACGGCCCTCCTTGGTCACCTCGAGCGGGCCATCGCCCGTCCGCGGCTTCATCGCCGCCATGCTGGATCCCCTTCCTTAACACACACCTCATGCGAACCGCGCCCGGCCCGGCCCCGCCCGCGGCCACACCGGACAGCAACAACTGTGTCGATCCGTCGCCCTATTATCCCGTGTTCGGACGCAGAATGGTAATGATCGGCTACGCGCGCCGCCTACCAAACCCGGCGAATCGGCATGCTAGGGCTCTCTGCGGGGCTGATCTTGTGCCTTCGAACATGACTTGCCGGGCATGGTCGTCCAGCAGGGCCGCTCGCGCTAGCGCGCTCGCAGAGGTCTCAAGACCCGTCCGGCGACCCTGGTCCCGGTGGGCGGTGGCGGGTCCTGGCGTGCCGTTGACCGCTGTGATTGCGGGTCATCCGGGTGCCTGGCACCCGCGGGCCGGCCGGTTCGCCGGTTATGCCCCGGTTTCCCGGTGCCGCGGGCGGGCTGGTTGCATGATTGGGGGTCATCGGCGGCGGATATCGCCGCAAACGACCCGCAATCACGAATGCGCCAGGAGAAGCGCACCAGCAAACCGGGGCGTAACGGTCAAATCGGCTGGCCCCTGGGGGCCCTTTGCCGCTATGACCCGCGATCAGAGGCGACTGGCCCAGACACACAGAACGCGCCGAGCGGCTGAGCCGTCGGCGCGTTCTGCAACAGGGACCCCCAACGCCGTTCAGGTTTTCGAAAAAACTGAACGACCTTGGAGATGTCGGGAGTCGAACCCGAGTCCTCCGGGACCTTTCCAAGTCTTCTCCGAGCGCAGCCTGCTGTGCTTTTCTTAGCCCCGGCGATCACGCAGGCAATACGCCGACGGGCTCAGTCACTGTTTGATTTCCTAGCCTGCCCCGTGACCGGGCTGGCTAGTTGAGCCTTCTAGCGACGCCAGATTCCGGGCCGAAGGCGCTCCCGGGCTGACGGTCATACTCCCGAACTCACTTAGGCAGCGAGAGCGAAAGCGGCCTGTGGGGCCTTGACAGTGCTATTAGAATTGGCACTTGTGTTTTGCGGTCGCATTTTTACGAGGTTACGTCCGCCACCCTCAGCTCGCTTCTCTTGGATTAACCACCGAAGTCGAAACCAGTCATCCCCCTGTTGAGTTGTAGACGACCACGCGTGGCGTGCCCGCCACCCATGATCTTACTTCGCACAACACCGGACCGCCAACGGAGATTCCCGGGGCCTGACTTGGCCGCCGGTGGACCGAGGCCCGCTTGGGGCGGGGGTCACGGCATCTGAGGCAGTTGCGGTCCAGAAATGGAGATGGCCCCCGCGGGCGCTGGCGGTGGCCGAAACGCGCCCACGGGGGCCGACCGGCAGGGTCGGAGCCGGCCTTCGAAGTCCGGGCCTCCCCCGAGATGAGGCCCGGCTCTCACGTGACTGGGCCGCAACCCCCCAAGCGAGCCTCAGTCATATGTAAAGACGCCGGGGAGCACCCGAATGGTTGCTCACGGTGACGGAGATTTTGGTAAAGGTTCGATAACGGCACCCGATGTCCCCAGAAACCCCGTTCCCATCGGGCTTTCCACCAGCCCAGACCCCGGCCCGCACGCTCGCCACCCACGCGGAAGCCGGCGGGTAGCTACCGCACTTGGTTACAGAGAGTAATCGAATCGAGGTGCCAGCTCAGGCGACCTTGTAGATCCAGCCGAACGGATCCGGCTTGTGGCCGTGCTGGATGCCGATCAGTTCGGACTTCAGCCGCTGGGTGACCGGGCCCGGGGTGCCGTCACCGATGGTCCAGCCGCCCGAGGCCCCGTCCACCGCTCCGACCGGCGTGATGACGGCGGCGGTGCCGCACGCGAACACCTCGGTCAGCTCGCCGGCGGCGCAGCCGTCGCGCCAGTCGGACGTCGAGACCCGGCCCTCTTCCGCCGGGACGCCGAGCGTCGGCGCGAGTCGCAGCAGCGAGTCGCGGGTGATGCCGGGCAGCAGCGAGCCGGTGAGCTGCGGCGTCACCATGCGGGCCGACGAGCCGGAACCGTACACGAAGTACAGGTTCATCCCGCCCATCTCCTCGACGTACTCGTGCATCGCGGCGTCGAGCCAGACGACCTGGTCGCAGCCCTTATCCACGGCCTGCTGCTGGGCGGCGAACGCGGCCGCGTAGTTGCCGCCGCACTTGACCGCGCCCGTGCCGCCGGGGGCCGCGCGGGTGTAGTCCTCCGACAGCCAGACCTTGACGGTCGTACTCGCGCCGAAGTAGGCGGCCGCAGGCGAGGCGATCACGCAGAACAGGTACTCCGATGACGGGTGGTTCACGCCGAGGCCCCGCTGCGTGGCGATCATGAACGGGCGCAGGTAGAGGCTGTTGCTCTCGCCGGATGGGATCCAGTCCCGGTCCTGGGCGACGAGGAGCTCAAGCGCCCGCAGGAACGTCTCCTCTGGCAGCTCGGGCATCGCCATCCGGCGGCAGCCGGCGTTGAAGCGGGCCGCGTTCGCCTGCGGGCGGAACATCACGATCGACCCGGAGTCCTGGCGGTAGGCCTTGAGCCCCTCGAAGAGCTCCTGGCCGTAGTGAAACACCGAGGTGGCCGGGTCGAGGGAGAACGGGCCGTACGGCCCGAGCTTGCCGTCGTGCCAGCCGCGCTCCGCCGTCCAGCGCAGTGTGATCATGTGATCGGTGAAGACCTGACCGAACCCCGGCGATTCCAGTATCCGCGCGCGCTCGGCGACTGGCACCCGCTGCTGGGAGGGGTGGATCTCGAACTGAATCTCGGTGTCGAGGCTTGCGGTCATCGAAGGTCAGGTCCTTTCAGGGCGATGTACGAAGAATATGTCGGTCGGTTATGAGCTCCAGACTCTGCGGCCGGCCCGCGTGGATGTGCCGTTGGCGTCGCTAT
>JAWWPV010000490.1:0-5518 GCA_033854775.1 Trebonia sp. | reverse complement strand
CGGCGCGCGCGGCCTCAAGCGCGGCGAAGTCCGGGTCGGCCGCCTGCCCGGTGAGCAGCGCGCGCGTGTCGTCGAACAGCCCGGCGGCGGTGCGCAGCAGCTCCCGGTCAGCGGTGCAGCTCTTGGTGAGGTCAATGTGTCCGTCGAACGCGTCGCCGGCCTGCGCCGCGCCCCACTCAAGCAGCTGGACGAGGCGGGACAGCGCCTGGTCCGCGGTCGCCAGGCCCGTCGGGCGGTACGGCGCCGCGGTGAACGCGGTTTGCAGCCGCACCTTGGCCGCGAGCATGGGTTCCCGCTCGGTCACCGCGCCGCCCGCGGCGGCTCGTACCAGGCTGGCGATTTCCCCGGCCAGGCCGGCGGCGGCGGCGCGCAGCCGGCTACCGGGGTTTGGCGGGGAAAACAGCAGGACCGCGATCGTCCCGGCGGCCGAGGCCAGCAACCAGCCCTCAAGACGGCTGGGGATGGTGGCGGCGCCGCCGGCCGAGGCGACAGGGAGCACGTAGGCGAACATGGCGGCGGTGGTCCCTGAGGCGGGGTTCGGGCCGCCGATCCCCGCGAAGAAGATCGCGAACGTGACGGGGACCGTCACTACCGCGGCGAGCCAGGTGGTCTCGCCGACCAGCGTGCCGATGACCAGCGCCAGGCTGCCTACGAGGGCGAGTCCCACGTGCCCGGCGAGCTTGTCCCGCTTGGTGCCGCCGAAGCCGGCGACAATCAGCGTCGCGAACCCGCCGAACGTCGCGAACAGCGCCATCTGCGGGTCGCCGACCACCTTGTAGGTGATCGCGAACAGTGCCGGAATCACCACCGTCGCCCGGGCGGCCCGCATCGCGGCGGGCACGCTCCAAGCGGGTTTCCACCACCGTGACTCCGTCGCTCGCTTAAGTAGCGACTTCGCCGCTTTCCACCGTTGCTGCGCCATGCGCAAGAGCCTAAGTAACGCAGGTGATGCGAAGCCAGACCTTTAACCGCTCGTTTACGGCCGCGGCCGCTACGGCTCGTCGGAACTTGGGAGCTCCAGCTCGACGGTCAGCCCGCCACCGGGGGTATCGGCCAGCCTGATGGTCCCGCCGTTGGCGGTGACGAGCCGGTGCACGATGGCGAGGCCGAGCCCGGTGCCGTTCTGGCTGCCGGTGGTGTAGCGCAGGAAGGCGCGGGACCGCTCGTGCGGTGTCATGCCGGGGCCGTCGTCGGCGACGGTCAGCATGGTGCCGGTATCCGACCTCGCGACCGAGACACGGACGGTACCGCCGTCGTCGCCGATGGCCTCGATCGCGTTGTCGATCACGTTGTCCAGGATCTGCTCCAGGTGACCGGCGCCCAGCGCGACCAGGGGGGCCGGGGCGGACGGCGCCTCGGCAAGCAGCTTGACCCCGTTGCCGTCGGCCACCGGCTGCCAGGCCGCGACCCGCTCGCTGACCGTGTCCATGACGTCGATCTGCTCAAGTTGCTCGGTGACGGCCTCGGCCCGTGCGGTGGCGAGCAGGCCGTCGACCAGCCGGGACAGCCGCGCGATCTCCTCCTGCGCCCCGGCGAGCTCGGCGGCCGCGGCGGGCGCCGAGTCCGCGGCGAGCAGGTCAAGGCGAAGCCTGAGCGCGGTCAGCGGGGTGCGGAGCTGGTGCGAGGCGTCGGCGAGCATCGCCCGGTGCCCGTGCACCAGGGCCTCAAGCCGGCCGGCCATCATGTTGAACGTGGCGGCCATCCGGCGCAGCTCCGGCGGCCCGTACCCGGTCTTGGCGCGGACCGCGAGGTTCCCGTCGGCGATCTTGCGTGCGGCCGTGTCCAGCCTGGCGAGGGGCCTGCTGACCCAGCGGGCGAAGTAGATGGCGATGAGCACCGCGGCGGCCACCGCGGCGCCGCTGAGCCCGACCAGGTACAGCCACAGGTTCGCGATGTTCTGGTTCAGCGGCCCGGTGGGGCGTTCGAGCACCACGGTGCCGATCGCGGTCCCGCTGAGCTTGCCGTCATCCCATACCGTCTGCACGGCGATGACGCGGCTGCTCGTCAGCTCGGTATTCGGGTCGTTCTGCAATGTGGACTGCGCGACGAGCTGCCGCCAGGCAGGGTCGTGGGGAACCCCCTGGGAGACGACGACGCTCCCGCGTGAGTTGAGCAGGAGCAGCTCGTCACCCTGGCGGGCGGCCGTCACGAGCGCTGCCGTCAGCGCGGGGTCGTCGGTGACGTGGTCGCCGAGCCGCGCCTCGGCGATGCCGGAGATCGAGGCGGCGGTGCGCGCGGTGTCCTGGACGAACGAGTCGCGCTCGTGCGCGATCGCCCCGAGCGCGAGCGGCACCACCGCCGCGACCAGGATGGCCAGCGTCAGCGCGAGCAGCGCGGCGGCGACCCGCCTGGTCATGTCAAGAACCCCTTTATTTTTGACGCTTCTGGGTTCAGCGACTGCGCAGTCATGGCAAAAAGAAAGAGGTTCTCAGTCAACTGCCGACGACACCGGGCGGTCGGCGAGCCGGAAGCCGTGGCCGTACACGGTCTCGATGAGCGAGGGGTCGCCGAGCTTGCGGCGCAGCGCCGCCAGGTGCACGTCGAGCACCTTCGTCGGCCCGTACCAGTGCTCGTCCCAGGCCCGCTCGACGATCTCCTGCCTGCTGATGAGCCGGCCGGGGTCGGTGGCCAGGCACTCGAGGATCGCGAACTCTTTCGGAGTCAGCGCCACCTCGCTGCCCGTCATCGTGACCTTGCGGGTGCGCAGGTCGACGGTCAGCGGCCCGTGCCGCAGCACCTCGGCCGGGCCGCCGCCCGCCCGCTGGCCGCGCCGCAGGACGGCGCGGATCCTGGCGAGCAGCTCGGCGAGCCCGAACGGCTTGACCAGGTAGTCGTCTGCCCCCTCGTCGAGCGCGAGTACGCGGTCGGCCTCCTCGCCGCGCGCGGTGACCACGATGATCGCCGCGTCCGAGTCCGCGCGGAGCCGACGGCAGACGTCGATGCCGTCCACGTCGGGGAGCCCGAGATCGAGCAGCACGACGTCCGACGGGGGGCGTCGCAGCGCCTCGGCGCCCATGGCGACGCTGGCAGCCGTGTAACCGGCCCGCTCAAGGCCGCGAACCAGCTGCGTAGCGATGCCCGGGTCGTCCTCGACCACGAGCACGGAAACCTGCGGTGATGTCACGCATACACGTTAGGCCGCCGGCCGCGCGCAGCCTAAATCAGTAGCCATTCTTAGGAATTCCTGAAGGATGTCCGTCGGGGCGCGTTCAGCTTCCCGAACCAGCGGACTGACCGGTGGATGGACCTCCGGAAAGAAACGCGCCTGTAACGAGCGCGCCCGAACATTTGAAGAATGGAGCTTTTCCCCCCAGGAAACGGGACCACCCGGATCGGCCCGCCGCACGGCTACCTCCCGATTGAGGAGCACGGCATCGTTGGCGACCTGCGCACGGTCGCACTCGTCGGTACCGATGGCACGGTCGACTGGTACTGCCCGGCGCGCTTCGACGCCCCGAGCCTGTTCGGCGCCCTTCTCGACAAGAACAAGGGCGGCTACTTCTCGATCACGGCCCGCACCAGCTATGCCAAGCCGAAGCAGCTCTACCTTCCCGACACCAACATCCTGCTCACCAGGTTCCAGGGCAAGGACGCGGTCGGCGAGGTCATCGACTTCATGGTCCCGGAGACTCGCAGTACGGGACGAGCACGCGATCTCCTGGTCAGGCAGGCCCGCGCCGTCCGGGGGACTGCCACGTTCGAGCTCGCCTGCCACCCGGCGTTCGACTACGGCAGGCTGGCCCACGAGGTCCAGATCATCCAGGGCGTCGGCGCGGTCTTCACCTCGCCGCTCGGCCGCGCCGTCCTGCGGACCAACGTCAGCCTCAAGGCCGAGGACGACGGCGTCGCCGCCACGTTCACCTTGGCAGAGGGCGAGTCCGCCGACTTCCACCTGGAGTGGAACGGCGATGTCCGCCCGATCACCATCGGCGAGACCGACGACCTGTTCACCAAGACCCAGGACTTCTGGCAGGGGTGGGTCGCCCAGTCCAGGTACCGGGGCCGCTGGCGCGAGATGGTGCAAAGGTCAGCCCTCGCGCTCAAGCTCCTCGTTTACCACCCGACGGGCGCGCTGATCGCCGCCCCGACCACGTCGCTGCCCGAGGAGCCGGGCGGCACGCGCAACTGGGACTACCGCTACGCCTGGCTGCGGGACGCCTCGTTCACCGTCTACAGCCTCATGCGACTCGGCTTCCTTGAAGAGGCGGCGAGCTTCATGGAGTGGCTGCAGAAGCGCTGCGAGACGGCCACGGCGGAACGCGACGTCATGATCATGTACACCGTCGACGGCCGGGATCACCTCCCGGAGACGACGCTCGACCACCTGGACGGCTATAAGGGCGCGAAGCCGGTCAGGATCGGCAACGGCGCGATCGGCCAGCGGCAGCTGGACGTCTACGGCGAGATCATGGACTCGGTGTACCTCTACAACAAGGAGGTCCCGATCTCCTACGACCTGTGGACGGGCCTGTCCAAGCGCCTGGACTGGCTCAGCAAGCACTGGACCGAGCCGGACGAGGGCGTCTGGGAGATCCGCGGCCCCCGGCAGCGCTTCACCTACTCCGCCCTGATGACCTGGGTCGCTTTCGAGCGCGCGGGCCGCCTGGCGCGAGACCGCGGCCTGCCCGCCCCGGTCGAGCGGTGGCGCAAGCTGGCCGCCAAGGCTCATAGGTTCGTCCAGGAGCAGTGCTGGGACCCCGACCTGAAGACCTATGTCATGTACCCGGGCAGCCAGCTCATCGACGCGAGCGTCCTTGTCATGCCCCTGGTCAAGTTCGCCGGCCCGACCGATCCGCGCTTCCTGGCGACCCTCGACAGGATCAGCGACGAGCTAGTCTCCGACAGCCTGGTCAACCGCTACGCGCTCACCGGCGTAGACGGCATCGCCGACGGCGAGGGTACGTTCAGCCTCTGCTCCTTCTGGTACGTAGAGGCCCTCACCAGGGCCGGCCGCGTAAGAGAGGCCAGGATGATCTTCGAGAAAATGCTCACCTACGCCAACCACGTAGGCCTCTACGCCGAGCAGGTAGGCCACTCAGGCGAGGCCCTCGGCAACTTCCCCCAGGCCTTCACCCACCTGGCACTCATCAGCGCCGCGCTCAACCTAGACCAGGCCCTGGTCGGCCGCTAAAAGTTCAAATTCGAGCATCCCGGCTCCGCCCCGCGTCGCTGGCCGTGGCATTGCCCGCAGCTCCGGTTGGCGCCACCTCGGCCACGCCGCCACGCCGCCACGAGGCGGTCCCTCCAGGCGGTCCCCCAGGCGGTCGGCCGCCCGGGGCCGTGACCGCGGGTCATCGCGGGGAAATGCCCCGCAGACCGCCGTCTCGCCGTCATAAAACCGAACAAAACACCGGTCACAATGCGCCTGCTAGATTACTGCGGGTCAAATTTGGCGATATCCGCCCCCTATGACCCTCGATCACGGAAACAGGCGGCCCGCAGCACCGGGAAACCGGGGCATAACGGGCGAACCGGCCGGCCTTCCCGGGCCGCCGCCCGGATGACCCGCGATCACGGC
>JAWWPV010000489.1:0-3485 GCA_033854775.1 Trebonia sp. | reverse complement strand
GTCGGTCACGCGCCCGGCACCTTGAAGACGTTGCGCAGCGCGTACTGGACCGGGTCAAAGGCCGGCTTGGCCGCCTCGCCCGGTGCCGCCGGGGGAGGCGGGCCGGGCGGCGCGCTCGTCCAGGTGGTCTCGGGCCGGTGCTGCAGGAAGAACACGCTGTCGGGGAACGGCAGGTCCCTGGCGACCGCCCACTCGACGTCCTGCGGCACCCCGCCCGCGGCCGACTCGATCGCGGCCGCGCGCTCGCAGATGTAGCGCACCTCATCCTCACTCAGGCACGCCCGCCCGCTCAGGTCACCGGGGAGCGGCGACAGCGCCACCCGGCCCTCAGCCGGGCTGAAGGCCGCCCAGGTCAGCTTCGCGCCGACCCGCGCGGTCAGCACCTGCCCCGACGCGCGGTCCACGGTCCAGTGATCGGGGGTGACCTGTCCAGACACCACCGACTCGCCGAACCCCCAGTTCCCCTCCACGACGCAGACGCCACGGTCGCCGGTGACGGGATCCAGGGTGAACGCCACGCCCGCCGACCGCGCGTCGACCAGTTCGAGCACGCCGACCGCGAGGTCATGGACGCGTACCGGCGAGGCCCCGCCGAACCGCCGCCGGTAGGAGAGGGCGTGCGCGGAGAACCCGCTGGCCCAGCACTTCCTGATGTGCAGCAGCACGTCGCCGACGCCGGACACCCCGAGGTACGTCTCGTACTGCCCGGCGAAGCTGGCCGCGTGCCCGTCCTCGCTCACGGCCGACGACCGCACGGCGACCCGCAGCCGAGCGCCCCGCCCCGTCCGCCCGGAGAGGCGCGCGTGCGCGACCGCGACCGCGTCCTGCAGCCACGACGGCAGCGGCTGCGACTCGACGAGTTCCCGCGCGCGCGACGCGAGTTCCTTCAGCTCGCCATGCCCGGCCACTGGAGCGGTGAACAGCCGGGCGAGTTCGCCGCGGGCCGGTGCGGGCAGCCACCCGTCGAGCGCGGCGGCGGTCACCGCGTACCCGTCGGGGACCCGCCAGCCGTCAGCGGCGAGCTGCCCGAGCCGCGCCATCTTCGGCCCGACCCGCCCCGCGTCGGACGCCCGGATCTCCGCGAGATCGACCACAGCCTCCTGGCTCACGCGAGGACCTGGACCGTGCCCGCCCGGCCGTCCACCCTGACCCGGTCGCCGGTCTTGACGACCTGGGTCGCGATAGCGGTGCCGACCACGCAGGGGATGCCGTACTCGCGGCTGACGATCGCCGCGTGGGTCAGCGACCCGCCGGTATCGCACACGCACGCCATGATGATCCCGAACGCTGGTGTCCACTCCGTCGTCGTCCCGCCGCACACCAGGATCTCGCCGGGTTCCACCAGGTGCAGGTCCGCGACCGTTGTGATCACCCGGGCCACGCCCTCGACGACCCCCTTGGCCGCGGGGAACCCGCGGATCTCCGTGACCGCGGCCGTCGCGCCGTCAGCGGCCGCGGAGGCCTCGGCGGGGGTCTCACCCCGCATCGTCTCAAGGAACCGCCCCGACAGCCCGAACACCTCGATCATGATCGGGTCGGGAACCACCTCGGGGATCGTGCCGAGCATCGGCGGCAGCGACGGCCCCCGGTCGCGCCAGTACTCGAAGTACGCCCGCCGGTCGGGGATCATCGCCCGCAGCTCCGCCCACGACGCGGAGCCGCCACCCGACATCACGTCGAACAGTTCCGGCTTGAACGCGAAGAACAGGTCCGTCGGGTGCGAGATCTCCCCGGAGGACGCCAGCCTGGCGCCCAGTTCAAGCGTGGCCCGCCGCACCGGGATCGCGGCCCGCCGGTCGATCAGGTAGTTGTGCTCCTCGTTCCACCAGGCGAAGTTCGCGGCCCGGTTCGAGGCGAGCGCCTCGTTGAACCGCGTCAGGTCGGAACCGTTCACGGACCGCCGCGCCGCGTCGATCTGCCCGTCCCGCTCCGCGATGGCGGCCGCCCGCGCCGCGTTGAAGTCAAACCCAGCGGGCTTGGTGAGGAACGCCCCGATCGAGTAAAGCGCGGGCGTGGGGTCCTCGAACCAGGACGGCGTGTCGATCCGGCAGGTCTCCTCCATCCGCTGCCCGTAGGCCGACAGGAACGCGTCGAATTCCGTGAGCCACGTCGCGCCGCCGGCCAGGGAACCGGTCCGCGCCCGCATGTCCGCCGGCGCCCCGGTCAGCAGCGCCGACTCGACGCCGAGCGATCGGGCGAGACCCGCGAGCCGCCACAGTTCCTCGTCGGTCCGCGAGTAAAAGGTCTCCCGCCCGGACAGGAACGCGGAGACCTGCGACCCGGACAGCCCGATCTCCTCCGCGAGGGCGTAGAAGGCCAGGTAGTTGGCGGTCAGCACGTACATGACCTCGAAGTGGATGAACCAGGCCCGCCGGTGGAAGGCGTACGCGTCCTTCAGTACCGTCCAGACCTCAGGCAAGGACATAGCCGACAGGTCCAGGTTGTCGAAGTGGTCGTACGCGGACTGAAGCTCGCCCGCCCGCATCGCCCAGTACGACTCGAAGTCGGCGAGGACCGGCGACACGTACTGCCCGAACCGCGCCGCCCGCGCCTGCACCTGCCACTGCGTGTCCACGTCGATCGTGCCGATGTACACGTGCGTGCCCGCCAGGCGGTTGACCGACCCGCGCGTCGGCGGCACCCCGACGATCTCCGCGCCGAGCTGGGCCCCCCAGGTCTGCGCGTCGTCGAGCGTCGCGATCGACGCGGGCACCATTCCCTCGCTGAAGTGCAGCGAGTCCCGCAGCCAGTAGCGCTCGTTATCCCGATGAGAGAACGGCCGCACCGGCCCCGCCACGAACGGCTGACTGCCGAACGCCTGCCTATAGCCCGGGTACAGCTCTTCCCTGACGAACTCATCGACGGGAAACACTCTTGGCGAATCACCAGACACAGCTCAACCTCACCTCGGCTCTGAAGTGGGCACGCAATTACCAAAGTGTCGCCCGGCCGCGGATGCCCCGACAAGTGCCCGGAGGATAAAGGTGCTGCCGCCGTCGGCACGTTCCACCACAATAGCTACCGTTCACGTCGGGCGGCGCCTTGCCGCCCGACGGCGTCTGGCCGTACGCCGTGACCGTCACGAGCAGGGCGATCACGGTGCCCGCGGTGACATAGCGCCGCCCGCACGACCCACGACGTCATCCGTCCGTCTCCTCGCCGCATCGGCGTCAGCGCCGATTCCGACGAAAACACCAGCCAGAACGCCCTCGCGTTTCCCCGCGAAAGCCAACAAGACCGTCATTCCGAACGGGTGCGTGCTCCTCCTCCTAGCGCCGCCCGGCTCCAGAGAAGGGTGGCGCCGCCAGGGGCAGCCGCCTCCGTTCTGGATCACCGTGCTTCGCGTTACCGGCGGATACGGTCAGCGCGTGCCCACGCCCCGCCCGGGCCGGAAATTTCGCCCGGCGGGCGAAATGCGGCGGCGGGTCGCTAAAAGCAGATGCCGAGCAGGCAGGCCGACGGCGACGGTGAGGGGCTCGACCCGC
>JAWWPV010000488.1:0-3365 GCA_033854775.1 Trebonia sp. | reverse complement strand
CGGGGCGGCGGACACGGCAGGCGCCTCCGCCGACGGCGCGGCACCGGGGGCACTCGCCTCGGCGGGACTGGCGGCGGCCGGGCTGGCCTCCTCGGTCCCGCCAAGCACGGGGGATTCGGCGCTGGCGGGCGGGCCGAGCGTCGCGGCCCGGACCACCCGCTTGCGCTCCGGCAGGACGCCCTGGGGCCGGAACCAGAGGAATATCACGATGAGCAGGCCGATCGCCACCCACTGGAGCGACGGGATCAGGTTCGGCGGGAGGCCGTTGGAGGTGGGGATGTAGCGGGTGATTTCCTCGAAGCCGACCGGCACGAGGATCGCCCCGAGGATCGCGCCGCGATGGTTGCCGGCCCCGCCGATGATGACCGCCGCGAACAGGACCACGGTCTCGGCGTAGCCCCACGCGGCCGGCGACCACGTGGTGATGTAGGAGATCAGGATGCCGCCGGACAGGCCGGCGATTGCCCCGCCCGTTACCAGCATCGCCGTCCGGAGCGAGAGCAGGTTCTTGCCAAGGGAGTCGGCGACGATGTCGTTGTCCCGCATGGCGCGCAGGCTGCGGCCGTAGGGTGACTCGGTGAGCCGGCGGACGAACAGGTAGACGGCCGCGCACACGACGAGCGCGCCCACCGTGAATATCCACTCGTAGCCGGCCGACTGCGGGTTGCCCTCCCCCTGGAGCGGCTGCGGGATCAGCGAGAGCCCGGCGTCCCCGTTGAGCAGCGGGCGGTAGTTGGTCACGAGGAGGTTCAGCAGCACCGCGGTGACCAGCAGGCCCACGGCGGCGAAGTCGCCCCGGAGCCGGCGCCCGACCAGGAACGTGAACGGCAGCGCGATCAGCCCGCCGACGATGGCCGCGCCGATCCACGGGATCGGGAACGGCAGGTTCCAGCCTCCGATATAGGACTGGAAACCGCCGTTGGAGGAGTCGGATGGCAGGGCCAGGATGGCGGCCGTGTAGCCGCCCGCGGCCTGGAAGATGATGAAGCCGAAGTTGGTGACGCCCGCGACCCCGAACTGCTGGCTCAGGCCCAGGCAGGCCATCGCGTCGACCGCGGCGTAAATGAGGAGGTTGATGACGTAGTAGGAGTTCATGCGACCGCCTTCCCGAGCAGCCCGGTGGGCCGCACGCCAAGCATGACGAGCAGCGCCACGAAGGCGATCACGTACTTGTAGTCAGGCGTGATGTAGGCAGCGCTGATCTCCGTAGCCAGTCCGATGATGACGGCGCCGAGCATTGCGCCGTAGGCCTGGCCCGGCCCGCCGAGGAAGGTCGCCGCCAGGATCAGCACGAGGAACAGGTCGGTGCTCGTCGCGTCGAAGCTGCCCGCGTCCATCGCGAAGACCACGCCGGCCAGGCCGCACAGCGCCCCGGTGATCGCCCAGGTGGCGGTGATCACCCGCCCGGTCCTGATGCCGCAGTTGCGGGCCAGGTTCCGGTTGGCGGCCGTCGCGCGCATGGCCTTGCCGAGCCTGGTGTACCGGAGGAGCACGTGCACTCCGCCCATGACGACCAGGGACAGCCCGATCACCACGAACTGCACCGCGGTCAGCGTGAACCCGCCCGCCTTGACCGACGGTCCCTGGCTCATCGTGTACGAGACGCTGGTCCCGCCCGCCATGGCCTGCACGCCGAACTCGATGATGAGCGTCATCCCGAGGGAGACGATCACCATCGTGATCGGCACGGTGCCGCGCCGTTGGAAGGGCGTGTACACGCCCGCGTTAAGCAGCACCGACCCGGCCGAGCAGAGCACGACCGCGACCACCAGGGCGATCCAGATGTTCACGCCGTGGGAGTTGAGCACGTAGGCGATGTACGCCCCGGCGATCATGACCGCCCCATACGCCAGGTTCAGCACGTCAGTGACGCCGAACTGGAGCGTGAAGCCGACGGCCGCGATCGCCAGGACGGACGACGTGACCAGCCCGAAGCCCAACGAGGCCAGGAAGATGGTCATCCGGCCAGGGCCCGGAGCTGAGCAGCGGTCAGGTTACCGACGACGTTCACCTGGCCGTTGGCGCTGTAGGTGTCAATCTGGAAGATGCCGGTCGAGTCGTGGAAGCTGTCGAAGTTGGTCGGGCCGCCGGGTCCCTCGTACCTGATCGCCTTGCCCGCGCTGGCCATGGGGGCGCAGGCCGCGAAGGAGTAGCAGACCGTCGCGCCGGGCGCGCCGTTGGCGATCGTGACCATGTCGGCCCCGTAGACGCTGGGATCGGTGGACTTGGACATGATCATCGCGAGCGCGGCCAGGTTGATCCCGTCGTACAGGTGCACTCCGCCGGGCGCGCTCAGGTAGGTGGTGAAGTTGCCGCTGGCACCTGGGACCTTGCCCTGCTGGGAGAGGAGCGCGGCGGAGAACGCCTGGAACGCTGGGCCGCTGGTCTCGGTCACCAGGTTGTCGGCGTGGAACACCGACGCGAACGCGCTCGCGCCGACCGCCGCCGCGGCGCCCTTGAAGAACGCAGGCGAGATGGCCGCGGACGTCCCGATGACGGGAATCATCTTGCCGCCGTTGAGCTGCTCGATCTCCGAGAACAGGGTCGGGTCAGCGGAGCCGAGTGCCTCGGTCATGATCGCGTCCGGGTGGGACTGGACGATGGCTTCCGCCTCGGTGCGGAACGTCGTGGCGGTCAGGTCGAGCGCCTGGTCGGTGGTGAGCGTCATGCCGGCCTTCTTCAGCGCCGAGATGGCGGGCTGGATGAAAGTCTGCGAGCCGATGTCGTTGCCGAACGCGAGGGCGATCTTCTGGTAGTGCAACTGCTGCGCGATGGCGACCATCGCGTAGGACTCCTCCAGGTCAGGCGGGACCAGGCGGTAGAAGTACGGGAACTTCACGCTGTCGAACTCGGACTGCCCGGTCATGCAGAACATCGCCATCTTGTGCGCGTTGATGATCGGCGCCACCGCGGCCGCCTCGTCCGACGTGCAGCCGATGACCAGCGCCAGGTTCGAGGTAGAAGCGAACATCTGGTTGACCGCCGGCACGGCGTCGGCGGGGTCACCCCGGGTGTCGACGCTCTTGCAGGTCAGCGGGTGCCCGTTCACGCCGCCCGCGGCGTTGATCGCCGAGGTCGCGCCGTAGCAGGACGCTAGGTAGGTCGGGCCGAGCGAGGCGTCGGGGCCGCTGAACGGTGCGACGTCGGCGACGGTAAGGGGCGACCCGGTCGGCTGACTTCCCGAACTGGCCGCGCCGCTACCGGCGGGCGCGGCGGAGGTGCCGCCGGCCGCGGTGCTGCTCGACGAGGAGCTGCACGCGGTCAGCGCGGCGAGAGCCACGGCGGAGATCGTCGCGGTGAGAACCAAGGCGCGGCGTCTGCGCCCGGTCGCGAGG
Organism: Trebonia sp.; assembly: GCA_033854775.1. Taxonomy (GTDB): domain Bacteria; phylum Actinomycetota; class Actinomycetes; order Streptosporangiales; family Streptosporangiaceae; genus Trebonia. The sequence goes on along the minus strand of JAWWPV010000488.1, from coordinate 30 downwards.
CTAGTGAACTTCATTGTCCCTCCACGGGTG
>JAWWPV010000487.1:0-9889 GCA_033854775.1 Trebonia sp. | reverse complement strand
CTCGCAACGCCCCCATGGCCCGCGTCAGCCCAACGCCGAAGGCGAGAGCAATACCTAAGCGCCACAAGGGCGGCAGCCGCCCGATGGATGGCAGGCCGAAGGCCGCGGGTGTTTGGGCGGGGTTTCTATGGGCCGGGGAGAAAAGCGGGTGCGCGGGGGATTTCCTCGCGGCCTTCCGAAGGAGCGCAGCGAGAAATCTCCCGCGTACCAGCCATCCACCCATTGGGTTTTGACTGTAGAGATCGCTCACCTAACGCGACCAATTCACGACATAGCAAGACGCACGGCGTCGGCCAGCCGCCCCGCGACCTGCTCAGCAACATCAGACTGCCGCGTCTCCACCATCACCCGGATGACCGGCTCGGTACCGCTCGGCCGCAGCAGCACGCGGCCAGCGTCGCCGAGCATGGACTTCGCGGCGCTCACCGCCTCGGCCAGCGCCGGGTCGGCCATCGCCCTGTCCTTGTTGCCGCGGACGTTGATCAGCACCTGGGGGTACCTGGTCATCAGCTTCGCCGCGGCGGACACGGGAACGCCGATGCTGTTCACCGCGGCGAGCAGGTGCAGGCCGGTCAGCACGCCGTCCCCGGTGGTGGCGTGGCCCATCTGGATGATGTGCCCGGATTGCTCGCCGCCGAGGATGTAGCCGCCGTCCCGCATCGCGGCGTAGACGTGCTTGTCACCGACCGGCGTCGCGATCACCGTGATGCCGGACTCGCGCATCGCGTCATGGAAGCCGAGGTTGGACATCACGGTCACGACCACGGTGTCGCCGGCGAGCTGGTTGCTGCGCTTCAGCTGCGACGCGAGCACGGCGAGGATCTGGTCACCGTCGAGCGACTGGCCGTCGCCGTCAATCGCCAGGCAGCGGTCCGCGTCGCCATCGAAGGCGAGGCCCGCGTCGGCGCCGTGCTCGAGGACCGCGGCCGCCAGCGTCTCCAGGTGGGTAGACCCGACGCTCGCGTTGATGTTCAGCCCGTCCGGCGCGGCACCGATCGCGATGACCTCGGCTCCGGCCCGGCGAAGCGCGCGCGGGCCGATGCTGTAGGCGGCACCGTGCGCGCAGTCCACGACGACCCGCATTCCGTGCAGCGGGGGCTGCCCGGCCGCCGGCGCGGGCAGCGAGGCGAGCAGGTGATCCAGGTAGGTCTCGTGCGCGGAGTACGCGTCGGTGACTCGTCCGAAGCCCAAGGGGGAAAGGTCGCCCGCGGGACTCGCCGTCGGGGCGCCATCGCCGGCGGCGCGCAGCAGCGCCTCGATCTGGTCTTCCAGCTCGTCCGGCAGCTTGACGCCGGACCGGCCGAAGAACTTGATCCCGTTGTCCGCGGCGGGGTTGTGGCTCGCGGACAGCACAACGCCGAAATCTGCGTTGAGTGCCCCGGTGAGGTAGGCGACGCCTGGGGTCGGGATGACGCCAAGGCGAAGCACGTCAACACCGGAACTCGCTAGTCCCGCGACGACAGCCGCCTCAAGGAAGTCCCCGGAAGCCCGTGAGTCACGTCCAATGACGGCGGAAGGGCGGCGCGCGTGACCAGAAGCGGCCGCGACTGGTGCCAGTACAGGCACCGCCGCGACCGCTAGGTCCATGGCAAGCTGGGCAGTCAGTTCGACCCCAGCAACCCCGCGAACACCGTCAGTACCGAAAATTCGGCCCATATCGGCAGCTCTGGGTGTGCCAGCCGACGGCTAGCGCTTCGAGTACTGGGGAGCCTTGCGGGCCTTCTTGAGTCCGTACTTCTTGCGCTCTGTCGCTCGGGGATCCCTGGTGAGGAAGCCGGCCTTCTTCAGTGACGGCCGGTTCTCCGGGTCGACAAGCGTTAGCGCGCGGGCCACGCCAAGCCGCAGCGCGCCGGCCTGGCCTGAGACGCCGCCGCCGCCGATCCGGGCGATCACGTCGAAGTCACCCTCGGCACCGAGCGTCACGAACGGCTCGCTCACGATCTGCTGGTGCACCTTGTTCGGGAAGTAGGCATCAAGCGTGCGGCCGTTAATCTTCCACTGGCCCGTGCCGGGCACGATGCGCACGCGCGCGATCGCCTCCTTGCGGCGGCCCAGGCCGTTGGCGTGACCAGTGACCACCGGGCGGCGCGCGGCGCGCGGCGCGGCGGCCTCCGGGGACTCGGTGGTGTACTCCGACGGGGCGGGGGCTTCCGCGCCGTCAAACTCGTCCTCGGCGGCCAACTCCGGGTCGAAGTATGCCGTGTCGTCTGCGGGCGTCTCTACGCCAGTGGGCTCGGCCACGTTGCTCTTCCTCACGCTTCCTTGCGGCACTACTGGGAAATCTGCCGGATCTCGTACGCCTCAGGCTGCTGCGCCTGGTGCGGGTGCGTCGGACCCGCGTAGACCTTGAGCTTGCTGAGCGTCTTACGGCCGAGGGAGTTCTTGGGGAGCATCCCCTTGACCGCCTTCTCGACCACGCGCTCCGGGTGCTTGGCCATGAGGTCCCCGTAGCTGATCGCGCGGAGGCCGCCCGGGTAGCCGGAGTGCCGGTAGGCCTTCTTGTCCTCCAGCTTGGCCCCGCTCAGCGAGATCTTGTCCGCGTTGATCACGATGACGAAGTCACCGGTGTCGACGTGTGGAGCGAAAATGGGCTTGTGCTTGCCCCGCAGCAGCACCGCCACATGGCTGGCCAGGCGGCCGAGCACGACGTCGGTGGCGTCGATGACATGCCACTGACGCGTGATGTCACTGTCCTTCGGGCTGAAAGTGCGCACAGTCGTTTAGCCTTCGCATGTGGTTCGTGATCCTCAAGACCCTGCTACCGGAGGATCCAGGTGCCTGGTCAGCGCAGCCGGAAATGATGCTCGTCGCGGATGACGCCAATGCAGCATACTCGAATCCACGCCCGCTGCCAAAGTGCGCGCAGACTCTCCTGCCGTGTATCCAATAAGCCTACCGCACCTCACAACGTCCGGCTGCCGTTGTCCTCGCGGCTGTCCTGACGGCCTCAAAAAACACATCCGGCCATGTTGAAGCCACTGCGGTCGCTACTCTCGATGATATGGGATACCGAGGTGAGGACGTCTCCGGCACGCACGGGGACTGGGGGCGCCAAACGCCTTGGCAACCGTCGTCCGGCGCGGCGCCAGAGAGTACAGGGGCCTGGGACGGCGGGGCACGAGGTTACCTGGACGGCGAAAACTATCCGCCCGCGGACGGCGGCGGCTTCGGCTACGGGCCGGACGGGGGCTACCCCGGGCACGGCCAGCAGGGGTACGCGCCCCAGGGCGGCCAGTATCAGCAGGGGTACGCGCCGCAGGACGGCCAGTACCAGCAGGGGTACACGCCGCAGGACGGCCAGTACGGGAACGCGTACGAGCAGCAGCCTTACCAGCCGCAGCCGTACGAGCAGCAGCCGTACGAGCAGCAGCCGTACGGGCAGTACGGCGGCTACGGACCCGGGCAGGGACAAGTGGGCACAGGCGGTTACGGCGGTCCCCAGGGATACCCGCAGCGCGACGACTACGGGTACGAGCAGGACCCCAACCCGGCCGCGGGGTACGGCCAGGCAGCAGGCTACGACCAGCGGCCCGCACCTGGATATGCCGCGGGCGGCGGTTACCAGGACCCGGGCGGCGGCTACGGCCAGCCCCCCGGTTACCCGGCACCGCCCGCGGGCGGCTACCCCGCGCCGCGCGTTGGCAGCGGCGGCTACCCGGCGTTGCCGCCAGGTGGCCAGGGCGGCTACCCGGCCGAGGACGCGGGCAACGACTGGTACGGCGGGCAGCCCGCCGCCGCGAGCGGCGCGAGCTTCGCGGACACCGGCACGTACCGGCTCAACGGCAGTGTCATCGACGAGTACGGCACGGGTCCACGCGAGACCCTGCCCGGTCCGGCTCGCGGCTATGCGCCCGGCCCCGGACAGCAGGGAAGCGGCCCGCTACCGGTCCCCGTGAACCCGGCGCTCTCCGGCCCGCAGGCCTTTCAGCGCACGGGCCCGCAGTCCGTCGCGGAAACCAGGCAGCAGGAGCGGTTGGACGAGTCCACGGCATATCTGGAGACCGGCCCCGGGTCCGGGCGTGCCGCGAGCGGCGGCTTCGAGGGCGCCACGAGCGGCGGCTTCCGGGGGACTGGCGGACCCGATTCATTCGACGGTCGCGGCGAGTACAACGATTACCAGGACGGCTTCAACGATCTCGGCCCGGCCGAGGATCCCTATCAGGATCGCTACGGCGACGGCACGGGGCCCCGCGCGGCCGGCGACGGCCGAAGGTCGAACAAGGGCCCTGGCGGCCGGGGCGCGCTCAGCGGGAAGCGCCTGCTGTTCGCCGCGCTCGGCGTCGTCGCTATCGGGATCATCGGCGTCGCGGCCTACGCCTTCTTGTTCAAGTCGAATTCGCCCGCGAGCAACGCGGACGCCCAGGGGCCGCTGGCGACCGCGAGCGCGCAACCGTCGCAGCAGGCCTGCGTGAAACAGCTCGGCACCTACTGCCACATCGAGGCGGCGACCGACGACCCCACTCCGCTCACCACGGCCGAGCTCTTCCCGCCGGCGTTCACCGACGAGACTGACAAGACCTCGTATTCGCTCGTCGCCACCAAGACGGACAAGAAGTGCGCAAACGCCGTGATCGGCTCGGCCCTGACCAAGGCGCTGCAGACCGGCAAGTGCACGCAGGTGCTGCGGGGCAGCTACGTGTCGGGTAAGAACAAGATCATGGGCACGATCGGCGTCATCAACCTGTCGACGACCACTCAGTCCCACCGCGCGGGCAAGGTCGTCGGCCAGAGCGACTTCATCGCCCCCCTGACCTCGACCAAGGGAGTCGCGAGCAAGCTCGGTAACGGCACCGGTGTCGTCGAGGCGCAGTTCAAGGGCCATTACCTGATCCTGACCTGGTCCGAGTTCGTCGACGGGACCAACCCGTCGACCAAAGCGGAAGACAGCCAGCTGGAGCAGTTCAGCAACGACCTGGTGGCGGAAACCGCGAACATCGACCTCAGCCAGCGGATGGTCACGGGCGCGGCCCCCACCCCCGGCGCGTCGTCCTAATCGCCCCGCTCCACCTGCCACTCCGGTTTCGCTACGGCGACGCGTCACCCGCGACGCGCACGCGCCTGGTGAGAGCGGCGCGGGCAGCCAGCAGCTCCGGGCCCGGGTAACGCACCTCTTCCAGGGACAGGCCGTGCGGGGGGACGACCCGCACAGCGGGGTCCCGTACCGCGGCGGCGAGCACTTCGGCGGGCCACGGCACGGGGCGGCTGCCTTCGCCGACCGGAAGCAGCGCGCCGACCAGGGCGCGCACCATGTTGTGGCAGAACGCGTCCGCGACCACGCAGCCAATCGCCACCCCGTCGACGTCGCGCACCCACTCGAGGCGCCGCAACGCCCGCACGGTCGTCGCCCCCTCCCGCTTACGGCAGAACGCGGCGAAGTCACGCTCCCCGAGCAGCAGCGAAGCCGCCTCATTCATGGCGGCTAGGTCGAGCCCCCGCTGATTCCAGAGCGTGTCATGCCGCCGCAACGGATCCGCACGCGCCGGGTCATCGCAGATCCGGTACGCATACCGCCGCCACAGCGCAGAAAACCGCGCGTCGAATCCGTCGGGCGCCGGTCCGATCGAGCGCACCCGGAGGTCTGTCGGCAGCGCCCGAGAGAGCCGCCGCAACACCGCGTCAGCGTGCGCGGCCCAGGCGTCGGCGGGCAGGTCAGCGTGCGCCACCTGTCCCCGCGCGTGCACGCCGGCATCGGTCCGCCCGGCCACAGTAAGCCGCACGGCATCCGGCAACCGCAGCACATGCCCGAGCGTCTCAGACAGCACGCCCTCGACGGTCCGCCGCCCCGGCTGCGCCGCCCAGCCGGAGAAACCTGTCCCGTCATAGGAGAGATCAATCCTGACCCGCACTACAGGGTCATCAGTCAACGCGCCGACCTCCGCACCAGAGTCCCTCAAGCACCCTAGCGGCGCCAGTCAACAAGAAACGGGCAGCTCACCAACGTGAACTGCCCGTCTCGTGCGCTACGCGCCAGCGAGATTAAGCTTCCGGCTCGGCGGGGTCCTCGTCGAGGTTCTCCGCGCCGTGCGCGCCCGCCAGGTCGGCCGCGGTCTCCGCGTCAGCGGCGGCCTCTTCTTCGACCGCGAGCTTCTGGTCGGCAGCCTCGGGCCCCTCGTCCAGGTCTTCCGCCCCGTGCGCGCCCGCCAGGTCGGCTGCGGTCTCCGCGTCAGCGGCGGCCTCCTCCTCGACAGCGAGCTCGGCGACCTCGTCCGGCACGGCCGGGGCCACGGCACGGCGGGTGCGGCGGCGCGTCTTGGCGGCGCCCACCTCTCCCTGGACCAGCTCGATCACGGCCATAGGGGCGGCGTCGCCCTTGCGGTGGCCGATCTTCGTGATCCTGGTGTAGCCACCGGGACGGTCCGCCATCGACGGGCCGATCTCGGTGAACAGGTTGTGCACGATGCCCTTGTCCGAGATCACGGTCAGCACCTGACGACGAGCGTGCATGTCACCGCGCTTGGCGAAGGTGATCAGCTTCTCCGCGTAGGGACGCAGCCGACGCGCCCGGGCCTCGGTCGTGGTGATCTTCCCGTGCTCGAAGAGCGAGGTAGCCAGGTTCGCCAGCATGTGCTTCTGGTGAGCCGGGCTGCCACCCATCCGGGCACCCTTGGTAGGCGTGGGCATTGAAACCCTTTCTATTCAGCGCCGAGACACCGCCCCTGCCGCGCGCCCGATATGGCTTTTGCCATCGGGCACGCGTCGGGGGTACGGGGGGTTGCCCCCCGGGCGAGTACTGCTCGGTCTCGACGTAGCTCTCATCTTCATCGCCGGAGAACGAGTCCACGGCACTGCTCGGGTCGAACCCGGGCGGGGAGTCCTTCAGCGACAGGCCCATGTCCACGAGCTTCTGCTTGACTTCCTCGATCGACTTGGCGCCGAAGTTGCGGATGTCGAGCAGGTCCTGCTCGCTGCGGGCGACGAGCTCACCCACGGTGTGGATGCCCTCGCGCTTGAGGCAGTTGTAGGACCGGACCGTCAGGTTCAGGTCCTCGATCGGCAACGCCAGGTCCTGCGCCAGCGCGGCGTCGCTCGGCGACGGGCCGATGTCGATGCCCTCGGCGTCGACATTCAGCTCACGAGCCAGGCCGAACAGCTCGGTCAGCGTCTTGCCGGCGCTGGCCACCGCGTCGCGCGGACGCATGCACTGCTTGGTCTCGACGTCCAGGATGAGCCGGTCGAAGTCGGTGCGCTGCTCAACTCGGGTGGCCTCGACCTTGTAGGTCACGCGGAGCACCGGCGAGTAGATGGAGTCGACAGGGATCCGGCCGATCTCCTGGCCCGGCTGCTTGTTCTGCGTCGCGGAGACGTAGCCGCGGCCGCGCTCGACCGTGAGCTCCATCTCCAGCTTGCCCTTGCTGTTCAGCGTGGCGATGTGCAGCTCGGGGTTGTGCACCTCGACGCCCGCGGGCGGCGCGATGTCCGCCGCGGTGACCGCGCCAGGGCCCTGCTTGCGCAGGTACATCACGACCGGCTCGTCGTGCTCCGAGGAGACGACCAGCTGCTTCAGGTTGAGGATGATGTCGGTGACATCCTCCTTGACCCCGGGCACCGTGGTGAACTCGTGCAGCACGCCCTCGATGCGGATCGAGGTCACCGCCGCCCCCGGGATGGAGGACAGCAGGGTGCGGCGGACCGAGTTGCCGATCGTGTAGCCGAAGCCCGGCTCGAGCGGCTCGATGGTGAACTTAGACCGGTAGTCACCGATCTGCTCCTCCCCGAGGGAGGGGCGCTGTGCGATGAGCATGGGATTTTCTTTCTGTCAGGAGCGCCCGCTATATGACGCTCTTTCGCCCGGAGGTGTATCTCCGGAAGCTGTTCAGCCCCCCGGCAAAAACCACCGGGGGACTTGAACCCTACTTGCTGTAGTACTCGACGATCAGCTGCTCCTGGACCTGGGTGTCGATCTGGGTCCTGGCCGGGAGCTGGTGGACGAGGACGCGCATCTGGTCGGTCATGACCTCAAGCCAGGCGGGGACGCCGCGCTCGCCGGCCTCCGCGCGGGCGACGATCATCGGGGTCAGCTCAAGGGACTTGGCCGCGACCTCGACGACGTCGTTCTCGCTCACGCGGTAGGACGGGATGTCGACCCGGCGGCCGTTGACCAGGAAGTGGCCGTGCGTGACGAGCTGGCGGGCCATGTCACGGCTCTTGGCGAAGCCTGCGCGGTAGACCACGTTGTCGAGGCGGCTCTCCAGGATCTGCAGCAGCGCCTCGCCCGTACGGCCCGTCTTGTGCGTGGCCTCGACGTAGTAGCCGTGGAACTGCTTCTCAAGGATGCCGTAGATGCGGCGGGCCTTCTGCTTCTCGCGGATCTGCAGCAGGTACTCGCTGTCCTTCGAGCGGATCCGGCCGTGCTCACCCGGCGGGTAGGGACGGATCTCGATCGGGCACTTCGGCGAGTCGCACTTAGAGCCCTTCAGGAAGAGCTTGACCTTCTCACGGCGGCACAGCTTGCAGTCCGCCCCGGTGTAACGAGCCATCTGTCTGTATCTCCTCAGACGCGCCGACGCTTGGGCGGGCGGCAGCCATTGTGCGGAACGGGGGTGACGTCCTGGATGGAACCGACCTCGAGGCCGGTCGCCTGCAGCGACCGGATGGCGGTCTCCCGGCCGGAGCCAGGTCCCTTGACGAAGACATCAACCTTGCGCATGCCGTGCTCCATGGCACGGCGCGCCGCGGCCTCCGCGGCCTGCTGGGCGGCGTACGGGGTCGACTTGCGCGAGCCCTTGAACCCAACCTGACCCGAGGACGCCCATGAGATCACGTTTCCGGTCGGGTCGGTGATTGAGACGATCGTGTTGTTGAACGTGGACCGGATGTGCGCGTGCCCGTGGGCCACGTTCTTCCGCTCTTTGCGGCGCACCTTCTTGGCTGCGCCCTGCTGGCTGCTCTTGCGAGGCGGCATCTGCTTCCTTGCTCCTGAATGAGGTGATCACCCGCGGACGGGTTACTTCTTCCCGGTCTTCTTCTTGCCGGCGACGGTCTTCTTCCTGCCCTTGCGGGTACGCGCGTTGGTCTTCGTCCGCTGGCCGTGCACCGGCAGGCCCCTGCGGTGCCTGATGCCCTGGTAGCAGCCGATCTCGATCTTGCGGCGGATGTCAGCGGCGACCTCGCGGCGAAGGTCACCTTCGACCTGGTAGTTCGCCTCGATCCACTCGCGCAGCTTCTGCAGGTCGTCTTCGGTGAGCGCGTGGACCCGGGTGTCGCCGCTCACGCCGGTCGCGGAGAGCGTCTCGGTGGCCCGGGTGCGGCCAATGCCGTAAACATAGGTAAGCGCGATCTCAAGCCGCTTCTCACGCGGCAAGTCAACGCCAGAGATACGTGCCATCTGAGGGCAGTTCTCCTTCTGGTGGGTGGAGGTCCTCCGCACCGCTCCCCGTCCCTGCCCGAGACGGGCCCCGGCCTCCAACCAGGGGCTGCGGCCCGGATATCCGGGCCGCCTGCGATACGCGTATTACTTCGCTTATTCGGTTGTGTAGCTAGGCTTATTCGGTTGTAAAGCTAGAACAAGGCGCGGCTGGCGGTACTGCTTAGCCCTGGCGCTGCTTGTGCCGGGGGTCCGAGCAGATCACCCTGACGACGCCGTGGCGACGGATGATCCGGCACTTGCTGCAGATCTTCTTGACGCTCGGCTTGACCTTCACGGCAAACTTCTCCTCGTGGCCCGCGTTAACGGACCGGTTAGCTCCGGGCACTGGGTGGTGCCGGAACGCCCTTACTTGTACCGGTAAACGATGCGACCGCGGCTCAGGTCGTACGGACTGAGCTCAACGACCACCCGGTCATCCGGCAGAATACGGATGTAGTGCATCCGCATCTTCCCGCTGATGTGGGCGAGTACCTTGTGCCCGTTGTCCAGCTCCACTCTGAAGAAGGCATTCGGCAACGTCTC
>JAWWPV010000486.1:0-5511 GCA_033854775.1 Trebonia sp. | reverse complement strand
CGTGCTACGCGTGTTTTATCTCCATGTAGCGCAAAGTTTCCAAGATCTTTGGCTGGGCATGACGTGACCGCCGGGCTGGCAGGCGCTGCGCGGCCCGCAGGAGCATCGCGATTCCCTCAGCAAAACGGCATTGGGTCATACTCTGCGAAGTTACCGAGAAGAAAAACCGGCACAGCGGACGCGCGCTCCGGGCCCTTCTCGGCTACTTCATCACGGTGGCCGCAAGACGGCGCCCCGCGAATCCGAGGAAGCGCGGGGCGCTGAACTTCGCGGCTTGGCCGCTTGGGGGCTGCTAACTGGCCGACCTTCGCGCCTTACTGGCCGGCCTTCGCGGCTTTACTGGGCGGCCTTCGCGGCCGCGGCGGTGAAGACCGGGAGGTAACCGTCCTTCTGGCCGGCGGCGGTCGGGTGGTAAGAGCTGGTGATCGGGAGGGTGATGGAATTCAGCCAGGACGAGCCGCCGCATAGCTCGTGGGCGGAGAACTGGGAACGGACGTCGGCGAACGTGTCGCCGTTTTTCGCCGCGGCGGCCTGGAGCACGCTGTCCAGGTCGTTGATGCCCTGGTCGAGCGCCTGGTGGTCGGCGCCGGACAAGCCGATGCAAAGCCAGGCGCTGAGGTCGTAGAAGTCGGGGTAATCGAGAACGACGACCTTGGCGTTCGGCGCGTGGGAGCGAATGTCGGTAAGCGTGGTATTGAGCTGACCCGGCAGGGTGTCGCTGACGTATTTGTCGGCGGACGAGACGACGCTCTCGCACGAGCTGGTGGACTTCAGGACGCAGGTTTCCATGATCGAGGAAAAGCCCGCGTCGTTGCCGCCGATCGTAATGCTGACCAGGGTGGTCGACGTGCTGAGCGAGGAAAGCTGGCTGTTGATGACGTTGCCCGTCGTCGCGCTCGAGCACGCGGCGAAGGTAAACGACGCGGGAGAGTTGGCCTTCGCCCACAGGGCGGGATAGGCGTTGGGGCTCTGGCCGCAGGATCCGCTGGTGCCGCCCGCACCGACCCCCGAGGAGTAGGAGTCGCCGAGAGCGACGTAATGGACTGCCGGGGCGGCCTGAGCGGGTATTCCCGTTCCGATGATTGCGGTGGCTAGCCCTAGGGCTGGCGCGGTAACGCCGATAGCGAGCATGCGGGATGGACGCACTAGTCACTCCCAGTTATTCGATGATTACAGCATGCGCGCGCAAGATTTTTATACCACCGGGATCAATGCGTTGGAAGATCCCGCGAGCTATTTTTAGCCTGAACGTGATGAGACAGGCACCGAAAGTAATCGGATCGTGCCGCTCGCTGTCACCTCGCCACACGATTGCCACACTCGTCAATCTCGTTTCACACTGACCCACCAAGATCGATGCCGCGGCGAGTCGCTGAGACGGGATGCGGATGGGCGCCGGATTATTGTCGACAAATGTAACCCAGGGGAATCGTTATCGGCATGAAACAACGATTGTGAACAATGTGCTTGCTGCCTTTTCGGGCAACCGCTGCGGACTGCGAGTCTGCGGGGAGGCAACACATGAAGGAAAGGTGAGATGGGTGAGACGGCTGAGACCTATGCGCCCGCGCGCCGCGATTGCTTTCGTCGCCGCAGTTATGCTTGGCGCCGCCATTACCGCGGGCCTGTCGTCAACGGCTGGTGCGCAGACGTCCTCAGGAACGGCTCGTGCGCAGGCGACCTCAAGCTACGCGCCAGCGGCGAGTGGTGAGCTGGACTGCAATGGCTACAGCCCCGCCCAGAAGCCGGTGCGAGCGGGCGAATGCACCGACATCCGCGGCATTCAGGGCGTGAACAACTCCAACACCTGGGGCGGCAAGTTCTACGACAACGGCGTATACATCGGTCACGACGAGCCCGATACGACTTTCTTGTCCAACGCCCCTGGCTCCGGTAACAACGTGAACTGGACCGTGTCCCTCGGCCGCGACCCGGCCGCGCTGCCGACAGACGCCAAGCCGGGCCATGACGTCTCGCACTGGTTCCAGCTCTCGCCCGCGCCGTGGTTCTCGATGGCCATGTGCGACCCGAATTCGTACCCGCAGACCCAATGTTCGCCCGACTCGAACTCGAATGCACCCACCTGCTTCGGGGTCGCGTGCACAACCGCCCAGAGTGGCGGCGGCTCTGCGTTCATGGAGATGCAGCTTTACCCGCCGGGGAACCCCCCGTTCGTCGACAGTGCGAGCTGCGACGACACACACTGGTGCGCAGCGCTGACCATCGACAGCCTCGAGTGCACCACAGGCTTCGCGACATGCAATGCCAACTGCGAGGAACCGGTCAACTTCGGCTTCATCCAACAGGACGGAGTGCCTACCGGCCCGCCCGCACCGCAGGATGCGACCACCGCCACCTTTACGCCGAACGGCCAGACGCTGCTCATGAACCCCGGTGACAAGGTCAGTATCCATATGTCCGACGCGCGAGCGCCGGGAGGCGGTAGAGCCTTCGAGGTGGTCATCGACGACCTGACGCGGCACACGAGCGGCTACATGCAGGCCTCCGCCGCCAACGGCTTCCAGAACACCTCGATAGCCAACTGCGCGGGGACTCCGTTCAACTTCGAGCCGGAGTTCTCGACGGCGGCACCCGCCAATGTCATCCCGTGGGCAGCCCTGCAGACGAACATCAGCACCGAATTCGAGACCGGGCACTGGGAGTCCTGCACCTCGCTCAGCGCCCCCCTCACCCCCAACCCGCTCGACGCGTCCGATACGGGTGGCACCTATAACGGCTGCTCGGGTCCGTACGAGAACGCGGGCCCGCCGGACAGCACGACACCGGAGACCGGTGATGCGCTGTGCTACCACGCCGGCGATACCCATCCCGGTTTCAACGGGCCCGGTACCAGTACACAGCCGGACTTGGCCACTGGCTGCCAGGACAGCCTGTTCCAGAACGGCGACCTCGACTTCGACGGCAGCCCGTACTGGGCGGAGTGGCCGACAGGCAACCAACCGACCATCTACCCGTCTACATTCGTCGAGCAGTTCCCGACCTCGTCTGGCAGGCAATACCCGCAGTACTTCTTCCAGACCGACGTTGCGCTGAGCGAGTCGACGTGCACCGCGACCACCCTGAGTGGCTGCACAGTGCCGCCTCAGGGACCAGGCGGGTTTTACCCGTACTGGACCGAGTTGCACAGCGGCGGCTACTGCGCGCTCGAGTTCGGAAACGTATCAGGCCGCACGCCGTTCCTGACCGATTTCGGAAAGGACGCGCAGTACGGGCAGAACCAGTTCACCACGCTGGGTTACTCCGAGTTCGAGGGTCCCGCTCACTCCAACACCTGCGCTTCTCGGTAGGAGGATCGCGAAGAGCTAGTGGGGGCTCGCGTCGCCGGCCAGTCGGCGGCCGGGCCCCCGGCTAGCTCGCGGAGCTCGGCGCATGATGGCCGCTAGTCGCGCTTGGCGCCGGCTGGCCAGATGATGTGGACCGGCTTTCCGTGCTCGTGGGCGTAGGCGACCACGTCGGCGGTTCCGCCGTAACCGCGGGCGGGCTGGCCGTCCCACACGGCGTAAAGCTCGTCGGCGGTGTCGATCATGAGCCTGCTCGCGGCCATGTAGGACTCGGAAGTAGGCGCGGTGAACGGCAGCTGGCGCACCGCCGCGGCCTTGGCGAGCAGCCGGTCGTACTCGGGCCGCAAGTCGGCGGGGAGGCCGTCGCGGTACTGGCCGGCGGGGACGATGGCTTCCAGGCTGCCGCCGAGTTCGGTGACCGCGCGGGCGAAGATCAGGTCCGCTCCGTCAGCGAGGCACGAAATGCCGGTCACGTCGGCCCCAAGCCCGGCAAGGGCCATGCGGATGGACTCGCTAACCAGGTCGGCCGTGGGGCCGGGTAGGCCGCGATGCCCGGAAATGGCGATTCGCCGCGCTGAGAAGCGTGCCGCCGCACTGGACCATGTCACACCACGAGATTAGGCCACGGGCCGTTCCTCGTCCTCTCCGGCGCGGCGCTCAGCTCGAGGCAACGTGAGCGGGCGCTCGGTGACACCAGCCGCCAGGACCGGCGGCACTCCGCGATGATAATTCCCTACAGATCCGGCCATATCCGCAGGAAGCTGGCTGGTCATTAATGACCAATTGCCAGCAAGACGGCTAATCCGGGGAACGGCGTCGTGCTCAGATGGGGCAGGCCTTTTCCCTCCCGGCCCTGGAGGTTCCCATGCGCTCGCGCCGGCTTCGCCGCTTTATCCTCGTCGGCATCGTCTGCCTCGCGGCCCTAGCGGCCAGCCAGGGCACCGGGCGCGCCGCCACCGGGGCCAGCACCGGCTTCAACGACTGGAGCTGCCGCCCGTCGGCCGCTCATCCCGAGCCCGTCGTGCTGCTGCACGGACTCGGCGGCAACGGCCCAGGGAACTTCGCTACCCTCGGCCCCTACCTGGCGTCCGCGGGGTTCTGCGTCTTCGCTCCCACCTACGGCGAGGCCATTCCCGGCATCCCGGTCGGCGGGCTTACGCCGATTCCCCAGTCCGCCACCGAGATCGACGCCTACATCGGCCAGGTGCTCGCCGCCACCGGTGCCGCGAAGGCCGACCTGGTGGGCCACTCCGAGGGCGCCTTCGAGGCGCTGTACGGGCCGAAGTTCGTGCCCGGCGAGGCAGCGGCCATCGCGCGCGTGGTCGCGCTGGCCCCGCCCACCCACGGCACCACGTTGGCGAGCCTGGTGACGATCGGCGACGACCTCGGCGTCAGCCCGGTGACGGACGCCATCATCGCCGCCGGCTGCCCCGCATGCTCCGAGCTGACCACCGGAAGCAGCGTGGTGACCAGCCTCAACACCGGCCCGGTCACCCGGCAAGGCATCGCCTACACGATCATCGCGTCAACCCACGACGAGCTGGTCACCCCGTATGGCACCGAGTTCGTCAACGAGCATGGCGTCGACAACGAGACCGTCCAGGGTTTCTGCCCGCTTGACCCGGTCGGGCACATCGGCCTGGCCTACGACCCCGACGTCGCGCAACTCGTCCGCGACGCGCTCGACCCCGCCCAGCCGGTCCCGGTGACCTGCACCCTAGGCCCTCCCTTCTGACTCGAGAATGCAAGGGCCGCGACCGAACGGGGGCGTGACCGCCGGCTTTCGCGCAAGCTCGCACGCGATGCTCGTTGGCGGCCGCCTACGCGTGGGGCACGCTGGCGGGCTGGATGTTCTGGTTGACGTGGAAGGTGTTGTCCGGGTCGTAGCGGTCCTTGACCTGGGCAAGCCGGTCGTAGTTGCCGCGGTAGGACGCCCTCACCCGGTCCTGTCCCTCGTTCATCAGGAAGTTGACGTAGGCGCCGCCGGCCGAGGTGGGGTGCAGCTCCTGCCAGTAGACCTTGGCACATCGCGAGATGAGGACGACGTTCGCCGGGTCGGGGTCGACGCCCACGATGACGCCTGCCCAGCCGCCGTCCCGGTAGGCGAAGGCTGTCGCGTCGGCGGGCACGCGGCTGGCGGCTCCGTCGATGGGGTACATGTGCATGGTGGAGTGGCCGGTAGGTAGCTGGGCGCCGTACTTGCGGTGCA
>JAWWPV010000485.1:0-2845 GCA_033854775.1 Trebonia sp. | reverse complement strand
CAGCGCTCCGCTGCCCGCCTGCGTGCCTGCCCGTAGCCGGGCCGGTTTCCCTCCAGGCGGTCGGCCGCCCGGGGCCGTGACCGCGGGTCACCGCGGGGAAATGCCCGGCAGGCTGCCGTCTCGCCGTCATGAAACCGAACACAACGCCGGTCACAAGGCGCCTGCTAGATTACTGCGGGTCAAAATTGGCGATATCCGCCTCTGATGACCCGCGATCACGGACACAGCCGGCCCGCAGCGCCGGGAAACCGGGGCATAACGGGCGAACCGGCCGGCCTTCCCGGGCCGCCCCCCGGATGACCCGCGATCACAGCGGCCAACGGCACCCGAGAACCCGCCCGAGGCAAAGACAAGACGCGAAACCAACGGCCCGCGGGACCACGACACGCCCGGGACTGGCAACTTGAAAACCTTGACCGCCCGGCGTTACTTGATGGCCAGCGCGTTGGCCGGCGAGCCGATGCCACCGGGGACGTTGATCGGCGCGGCGGTCAGGAACATCTCGTACCGCCGGTCGCGGCGGCAGGACAGGGCCAGGTCTTCGAGCCACCAGAGTTCGCCGAGGGCCATGCCGAACTGACCGATCAGGACCCGGTGCAGGTAGCCGAATGGGAAGGCCTCGTCGGCCAGGTCGGCCGGCCAGACCTCAACGGACGGGTTGTCGGAGACGACCGCCGCGACGTGAGCGTTCCACAGGTACCTGGCCATCTCCTCGTCGTGGGCAAGACCGACGTTCCGCAGCGCACCGCGCTCGGCCATGGCCTCGCGGACGGCGGCCTCCTGCCGCACGTGCCAGCCGAGGAAGCCGGTGTGCAGCAGGAGCACGTCGCCGGGCTGCCACTCCACCCCCGCGGCCACGCGGGCGGTGTCGAGCTCGCCAGCGCTGATGGCGCGGGGACTCGCCGGGTCGAAGCCGACTCCCGCGCCGCCCAGGATGGCGTCGATGTCGATGAGCACCGCACGGCCCGCGATCCCGCGCGTGGCCCAGTGGCCGATCGTGTTGCGTGCCCGGACGGTGATGTCCTCGGCCGTGACCCCGTTGTAGAACTGGTCGGCACCGTAGGCGATGTGCGCCAGCGAGTCCCACTGGCTTGACCCTTGCGGGTAGTAGTTGTCGAGCTTGTCGTCGAAGAACGCGCGTCCCTCGTTGGTGATCAGCGCGTGCTGCGCCACGCCGCGCCGGAACAGGGGCGGTTCCGGCACGTTGACCGGCGCATTGAGGCTGTAGACCTCGCCGCTGCGGACCAGCCGGGCGGCCGCCGCGACCCGGTCGGGGGTTTGCAGGAGGAACTCCCTGGGGCCGCCAGGTGGTCCTTCTGGTGGGATTAGCCCTCCAGCCGGTAGAGCGGCGGCCAGGCTCAGTCCTGCTTGCCCGCGACCGAGTAGATGACCTGGGTGTTGCGGGTCTTGAGGAAGTCCTCCAGCGTCTCGCCGCGCATCGCCGCGTAGACATGCAGGTTGGAGACCCCGGTCACGGCGGCAAGCTTCTCAAGCATGAAGAAGATGACCCCGTAGTGGATCATGCCCGGCCAGTCCCTGCTGCGGATGAGGTCCTGCTCCTCGTCGGTGAGGCCGGCCTCCTTGAAAGCCGTCTCCGGCTCGTCGAGGAAGCGGGCCCGGTGCTCGGGATCGACGAGGTCGTGCAGGAACTTGTTGATCCGGTAGCCCTTGACGCTGCGCGCGATGTCAAACGGGTAGGTCCCGGTCATCTCCTCGATGCCGGCCAGCTGCTCGCCCATCCGGGCGCGGTGCCTGTCGTTGACGGCCTCGGCGTCGGGCAGCTCCGCCGCCTCGTTCTCGAGGACGAGCGTCGCGATGCCCGTCATGGACGGCAGGTAGTAGGAGCTGTGGACCCGCTTTACCTTGTCCGACAGGGCACCGCGCATGACGAGCCACATGATGACCTCGGCGCCCTCGAAGCCGCCGAGCTTCGCGTACTCGGCATGGGTCATCGCGGTGAGGCCGGTCGGGTCGTCGGTGATGGCGTCGAGGAACTTGTGGTCCCACTCCGGGTTGTTGAAGCCCGCGCCCTCGCCGTGCACCTGGTGCGAGAGCCCGCCCGTCGCGACGACGGCCACGTCGATGTCTTCGGGGTAGCTCTCGATCGCGCGGCGCAGCGCCTTGCCTAGCTTGTAGCAGCGGGCGGCGGTCGGGATCGGGAACTGGAGCACGCCGACCTGCAACGGGACGATCTTCGTCGGCCACTGGCCGTCCGGCCGGTCGAGCAGCACGGACATGGGCGAGAAGAAGCCGTGGTCAAGCGCCTTGCCCTGGAAGTAGGACAGGTCGAACTCGTCGGTCACCAGGCTGGAGGCGATGTGCGCGGCGAGCTTCGGGTCGCCCTTGATCGCGGGCAGGTCGCGGGGGCTGCCGCCCTCGTCGGCGACCGGGTACTCCTCGCCGATGCCGAGGGTGAAGGACGAATAGTGGTCAAAGAAGAACGACGTGACATGGTCGTTGAAGATGTAGACGATCGCGTCGGGCTTCTTCTCCTTGAACCAGTCCTCGACCGGCTTGAACGCCTTGAAGATCGGCGCCCACGACGGGTCGTCCTGCTTGTGCTGGTCGTAGGCGAAGCCAATGGTCGGCGTGTGCGATGCGGCAACGCCCCCGATGATCCGGGCCATGTGCGCCTCCAGGTATGCCTGCGCGTTCTCGTCGGTGTCGGCACGGTCCGTTACTCCCCGCTTCCGTCAGGTGACAGGAGCGTCCTCTCGGGCGAAACAGGGCCGGTCGCGCTATTTGTGACTCTATAGTTTCTCGCAGGTAATGTAAATTGACTTTTTGGTCATTATTCCATAACCTACGGTTATGCAAGTTGGCGATTCCACACCGCATCCGGCCG
>JAWWPV010000484.1:0-2744 GCA_033854775.1 Trebonia sp. | reverse complement strand
TGCATGGCGGCCATCAGGTTGTCGCGGATCATCTTGCCGAGACGGTTGGCCTTGCCCTCAAGGGAGAGCGAGCGGCCCTCCATCTTCTCGTAGTGCTCAAGCTCGACGCCGAACAGGCGGATGTACTCAAGCCCCACGCTCGCCACGCCCGCCATGGCGATCGCCGAGTACTCGTCGGCGCGGAACACCTTCTCCACGTCCCGCTTGGAGATCATGTTCCCCGCGGTCGCCCGCCGGTCGCCCGCCATCACCACGCCGCGCTCGGTGACGACCGCGACGATTGTCGTCGCGTGCGGCAGGCTCTTGATCACGTCGGCGGCCACGTCCGAGTCGCCCGCCAGCGGGCCGAGACCCCTGGCCGGGAGGATGTCGGGGGCGTACGAGGAGAGGAAGTGCGTGAACGACGGGATGCGTGCCGCCATGAAGGCCGCCTGGTCCCGTTCAGTGCCGTTGGAAAAGCCTCCCACGCCGCTGCCTCCCTGCTGATTTCGTTGTCCTTGAGCAGACACTACCGTCCGTTCGGTCCGCTATTGAACTTGGCGGCAGCCCGAGTTTTTCGCCGTCCGCGAACCACTCCGGGCTCAGGGGACGGCGGTTACTCGCCGCCCTTTTGCACGTACGAGCGGACGAACTCCTCGGCGTTCTCCTCGAGCACCTCGTCGATCTCGTCGAGGATCGAGTCCACGTCGTCGGAGAGCTTCTCGTGCCGCTCCTTGACCTCTTCGGTCGCGGCGGCCTGGTCTTCCTCGGTCTCCTCGGTACGCCGCGTCGTCTGCCGCTGGCCCCCGGTGTCGTTCGTTGCCATCTGTCGTTCCTCCGTCCCTGGAAGGAGCCTGATAACAGCTCCAACGTTATCCTCGCCCCGATGAGTTCCGCCCAACCCTCCGCAGGGGTCTCAGTACGAACTCACCGATACCGAGTCCCAGATCGTGAAATGCCCGGCATGCCGCGGCGCGCCAGCGCCTGACCGGCCGGCCGCGCGGGCGGGTCCGGGCCCGGCGGGAGGCGCGTGCACCCGGCTAGCCCTGGTTGGTGAGCGCGGCGACCAGGTCGGCGGCCGTCCTGCACCGGTCGAGGAGGTCACCGACGTGCGCCTTCGTGCCGCGCAGCGGCTCCAGCGTGGGGACCCGCTGTAGCGACTCCCTGCCGGGGATGTCGAAGATCACCGAGTCCCAGGACGCGGCGGCCACCGAGTCCGCGTACTGCCGCAGGCACCGGCCGCGGAAGTACGCCCTGGTGTCCTCCGGCGGGTTGTCGATCGCCCAGGTGATCGCCTTCTCGTCGGTCATCTGCGCCATCCGGCCGCGCGCCACCAGGCTGTTGTAGAGGCCCTTCTCCTGCCGTACGTCGGAGTACTGCAGGTCGACGAGCTGCAGCTTCGGCGCGTCCCAGGCGAGGTTGTCCCGGCGCCGGTAGCCCTCGAGGAGCTCAAGCTTGGCGACCCAGTCAAGCTCCCTGGACAGCTGCATCGGGTCGTCGGCGAGCCGGGTGAGCACCGACTCCCAGCGGGACAGCACGTCGAGGGTCGCGTCGTCGGCGTCGGCGCCGTACTTGTCCTCGACGTACTTACGGGCCAGCTCCAGGTACTCGGTCTGGAGCTGGAGCGCGGTCATCTTCCTGCCGTCCCGCAGCGTCACCAGGTACTTGAGCGACGGGTCGTGGGAGACCGCGCGCAGGTCGGCGACCGGCGCCTCAAGTGACAGGTCGTGGCTGAAGAACTTGTCCTCGATCATCGCGAGCACCAGCGCCGTGGTGCCCATCTTGAGGTAGGTGGCCACCTCGCTCATGTTCGCGTCGCCGATGATCACGTGCAGCCGCCGGTACTTCTCCGGGTCGGCGTGCGGCTCGTCGCGGGTGTTGATGATCGGCCGCTTGAGCGTCGTCTCAAGGCCGACCTCGACCTCGAAGAAGTCGGCGCGCTGGCTGATCTGGAACCCGGTCCCCCGGCCGTCCGCGCCGATCCCCACGCGGCCCGCGCCGCACACCACCTGGCGGGTGACGAAGAACGGCGTCAGGTTCTTCACGATGTCGGCGAACGGCGTCGACCGGCGCATCAGGTAGTTCTCGTGGGTGCCGTAGGAGGCGCCCTTGTTGTCGGTGTTGTTCTTGTACAGCTGGATCGGGTGCGAGCCGGGCACGGTGGCGGCCTTGGCGGCCGCCTCCGCCATGATCCGCTCGCCCGCCTTGTCCCAGATCACTACCGACAGCGGGTTGGTGCACTCGGGGGCCGAGTACTCCGGGTGCGCGTGGTCGACGTAGAGCCGCGCCCCGTTGGTCAGGATGACGTTGGCGAGCCCCAGGTCCTCGTCGGTGAGCTGGGTGGAGTCCGCTGCCTCCCGTGCGAGGTCAAACCCGCGCGCGTCCCGCAGCGGGTTCTCCTCTTCGAAGTCCCACCGGGCGCGGCGCGCCCGTGCGGCAGTGGCCGCCTGGTAGGCATTGACGAGCTGCGATGAGGTCACCATCGCGTTAGCACCCGGCTGGCCCGGTACGGAGATGCCGTACTCGGTCTCGGCGCTCATGACCCGCAGCACGCTCATAGTTGTTCAGCGTAGTCTGGGCTGGCTGCTTTTCGTTCCGTCTGACTACTCCTCAGCGATATCCGAAGATCTCCCGCATAGCTTTTGTCATTCGCGTTGCAGGGTCACCTCGAAGCTTTGCCCCCGGGGGTACGGGGGCGCCCCCCCGTGAGACACTGCGGGCCACCGGAAGCTGACCGAAGGTCAGCGAACACGGTGGCCCGCCTC
>JAWWPV010000483.1:0-5745 GCA_033854775.1 Trebonia sp. | reverse complement strand
CGGAAATCTGGGAGACCGACGGGCTGCCCGCCGTCTACGAGCACTGGCCCGCCGCCGACCCGGGCGCGCCGAGGGTCCTCGACTACGGTCACCCTGACGTCCAGCCGGCCGCCCTCGACGACGGCTGGGACTACGAGCCGTTCGCGCCGCAGGAGAAGGACGGCAAGATCTTCGGCCGCGGCGCCTCCGACGACAAGGGCCAGGTGCTCTTCCACGCCCTCGGCGCCCGTGCTGCGGCCAGCGCGGCGCTGGCCGCCAGCGGCGAGAGCGCGCCCCCGGTCACGCTCACGCTGCTGATCGAGGGCGAGGAAGAGTCCGGCTCACCCCACTTCGCCAAGCTCCTCGAAGAGCGCAAGAGCCAGCTCAGCCCCGACGTGATCGTCATCAGCGACACGACCATGTGGGCGGCGGACACCCCGTCGATCTGCACGGGCATGCGCGGCCTGGCGGAAGCCGAGATCACCGTCACCGGCCCCACCCGCGACCTGCACTCCGGCTCCTTCGGCGGCGGCGTCCCCAACCCGGCGCACGTCCTGGCCAGCCTGCTCGCCGGCCTGCACGACGCGGACGGCCGGATCACCCTCCCCGGCTTCTACGACGACGTGGCCCCGCTGTCGGAAGCGGAGCGGGCGCTGCTCGCCAAGCTCCCCTTCGACGAGGCAGGCTGGCTCACGGACGCCGGCGACAGCCGCGCGACCTACGGGGAGGCCGGCTACACCACGCTTGAGCGGATCTGGGCCCGCCCGACCGCCGAGGTCAACGGCCTGTGGGGCGGGCACACCGGCCCCGGCGGCAAGACGATCATCCCGAAGGCGGCCCACGCCAAGCTGTCGTTCCGCCTGGTCGCCGACCAGGAGCCCGCGAAGATCGTGGAGTCTCTCGGTAAATACCTCAAGGAAGCCACTCCGAACGGGTGCGTGGTGACTCTCACGGCGAAGCCCGGGGTCCGTCCCTGCCGGTCGGCGATCGACTCGCCCGCCGTGGCCGCGGCCCGCCGCGCCATGGGACGGGCGTTCGGCCGCGAGGTGCTGTTCACCAGGGAGGGCGGCAGCGGTCCCGAGGCGGACCTGGCCGACATCCTGGCCGCCCCGCTCGTCTTCGTGGCCGTCGGCCTTGACGCGGACCGGATTCACGCACCCAATGAGTACGTGGATCTTTCCCGGCTGCTGCGCGGCGCTGAGTCAGTTGCCTACCTATGGGAAGAGCTGTCATCGCCCGGGGGGACGACCCCCCGTACCCCCCGAGGCACGTCCGATGGCAAAAACCGCCACGATATCGGACGCGCAGAGGCAGCGGGCGACGCGTGAGTACCTCCGAGATCGACCAGCTTGATGACGGGCCGCTTGGCCGGCTGGCGCTTTCCCGGTCAACGGTCGACCGGGCGACGGACCGCCGGGGCGACGTCGGGTGGCTGGCGGAAGCCTGGGCCGACTCGCGCACCAGGGTGCTCGTGGTGCGCGACGGCGAGGCGCTTGTCGCGACGCGCGATGGCCAGCTCGAGCTGGTGTTCGTGCCGCCGGCCGAGGCCCCGGAGGGAACGAAGTTCCTCCTGGGTGTCGATGCCGAGGGCGTCGCCTACTTCGGGGTAAGCGGTGCGGTGGAAGGGGAACCAGGAACCCGTTCGGGATCCTCTGCGGCGAAACCCATGGCGCTGCGGCAGGCGGGCGCATTGCTGAGCGACCGCGACGCGGGTCTCTTGACGCACGCGGTGGCGCTGGCGTACTGGCATGAAACGCACACGCACTGCCCGCGGTGCGGCACTCCCACGGTGCCGGCGCCGGCCGGGCACCTGACCACCTGCCCCAAGGACGGGACCGAGCACTTCCCGCGGCTCGACCCGGCGGTGATCATGCTGGTCATCGACCCGGACGACCGGCTCATGCTGGCGCGGAACGCGCTATGGCCCCAGGGGCGGATGTCGGTCGTCGCCGGGTTCGTCGAGCCGGGTGAGTCGGCAGAGCACGCCGTGGCGCGCGAGGTCCACGAGGAGACCTCGATCGTGGTCGGCCAGGTCCGCTACCTGGGCAGCCAGCCGTGGCCGATGCCGCGCTCGCTGATGCTCGGCTATGAGGCGAGGGCCGCGGGCGGCCAGCAGATCGCCGTCGACGAGGAGGAGATCGGCGAGGCGCGCTGGTTCACCCGGGCCGAGTTGCGCGCGGCGATCGAGGCGGGCGACCTTGGCCTCGCGCCGACCTCCTCGATCGCCAGGCGGCTGATCGAGTACTGGTACGGCGAGGAACTGCCCGACGGACCTTCTTCGTCTTGGACCAGGCCTTCGCGGTAACGCGCGCTCGCTAGCGTTGTTTACAGGTATTTCCCAGTTTTGGCACAGTCTTTTCTTGACAAAGCCGACCAATTTACTAGAGAATTTCGCTGAGGGGGCCCGGAGGCCGAGGAGGTGGCAGGGCACGTGCAGATCGGTACGCTGGGCCGCGCCGAGGCGGACGCCGGTGACGGGCCCGGCCGTGAGCCTGCTGGTGAGCCCCGTGGTGGTGAGTCCCGTGGTGGTGAGTACAGTGCGGCGCGGCAACCGGGCGCGGACGGCACCCTGCTCGCCGTGGTGCCGATCCCTGGCACCGGGACGTCGCTGGCGATCGTCGGGTACCCGGTGACGGCGCCGGGGAGCGTGCCAGGCGCGGCGGGCAGCGTCCCGGCCGGCACTGTCCCGGTGGGCCTGCTTCCCGAGGGCCTTGTGCGTGATGGCCGGGTGCTTGCCGGCGCGGCGCTGGCCGGCCTTGGCGCCGTCGCTCGTCCCGCGGGCCGGGGGCCCGGGCTGCTGCTCGACCACGAGCAGCGGCGGGTCTTGGTGGACGGCGCCGAAATCACGCTGACCTTCCAGGAATTCGAGCTGCTCGCCTTCCTCGCCGCGCACCCGGCGACGGTGTTCAGCCGCGCCGACCTGGTCCAGCAGGTCTGGCAGCGCGACTTTACCGCCGACAGCCGGACCGTCGACGTGCACGTTAGCCGGCTGCGGCGCAAGCTCGGCCCCGCCTACGGCAGGTGCCTGGTCACCGAGTACCGCGTCGGCTACCAGTTCCGCCCGGCCGCCGACTCTTGAGCCGGGGAATCGGCGGGAAGCGTCCGGTTAGCCGCTGACGTTCGGGCCGGCCTTGGTGATCGTGATGCGCAGCAGGACGCGCTGCTCGCGTTCCATGGCCGCCCGGTAGTCGTCCCAGTCCGGGTGCTCGCCCGAGATGTCCCGGTAGTAGGAGATGAGGCCGTCCATGGCCTCGGGCAGCTCCACGATCTCGACCGTGCCCTCAATCTGCGCCCAGCGGCCGTAGAAGCCGTCGGGGAAGGCGCAGAGCCAGACCCGGGGGTCGCGGCGGACGTGCCTGACCTTGTAGGCGGTCTGCCGGGTGCTGATGGTTACCCGGCCCTCCCCGTCGACCCCGGCCGTGATGGGCGACAGCTGCGGCGAGCCGTCCTTCTTGAGGGTGGCGAGGACCGCGTGGTGATGGGTCCGGACGTACTCGATGGCGCCGTCGATGTCCATAACGCCCATCCTGCCACCCAGAAGCGGGCCGACTGACTGCCGCTCCGGACCGGCCCACGTCTCGTGATTCTAACGGCGGCCGACCCTGCCGGATTTATCAGCATAAGAGGACCAAGATCGATTTTTTCGACCATAGTGCCGAGACTTCGGCACCGTATAGGGGCCGAAGTCTCGACGCTAACGAAAACGCGCAACTGCCTGAGGTCCCCCGCAGAGGTGGGCCGCGGGTGTGATTAGAGTGAGCCGTGGCGTCTACGCGGGACTGGTTCGAGAGTGTCGCCGAGGCGCGGCGGCGGGCCAGGCGGCGGCTGCCCCGCCCGGTGTTCATGGCGCTTGAGGCCGGCGCGGAGGCGGGCGTCACCCGGGCCGACAACGTCGCCGCGTTCGGTGAGATCGGGTTCGCGCCGCCCCGGCTCGCCGACCTCCCGGCCAGTCGCGACCAGCGCATCACGGTGCTCGGGACGGAACTCGCCCTGCCGGTGCTCGCCTCGCCGGTCGGCGCGCAGGCCGTCCACCCGCTGGGCGAGGTGGCCGTCGCCATGGGAACGCGCGACGCGGGGACGGCGATGGGGCTGAGCGAGTTCGCCAGCAAGCCGGCCGCCGAGGTGGCGGCGGTCAACAAGAAGCTGTTCTTCCAGGTGCACTGGTCCGCCGACAGGGATGTCCTGCTTGCGCGGGCCGAGACCGCCCGCGCTTGCGGCGCGACCGCCCTGATCGTCACGCTCGACTGGTCCTTCCCCGGCAGCCGGGACTGGGGCAGCCCCGCGATACCGGAACGGCTGGACCTGAAGGCCCTCGCCAGGCTCGCCCCGGCAGGCCTCGCCCGGCCCGGCTACCTGATCGACTGGCTCAGGCACGGTGGCCTGCCCGACCTCACGGTGCCGAACATGGCGCTCCCCGGCCGCCCCGCCCCCGGCTTCTTCGACGCCTACCGGTCCTGGATCGCCGTTCCGCCGCCGACCTGGGCCGACATCGCCTGGCTGCGAGCGCAGTGGGGCGGCCCGTTCCTTGTCAAGGGCGTAATGCGGCCCGATGACGCGCGGCGGGCGGTCGACGCGGGCGCGACCGCCGTCTCCGTCTCCAACCACGGCGGCAACAACCTGGACGGCACTCCCGCCTCCGTCAGGGCCCTGCCCGCGGTGGCGGCCGCCGTGGGCGGCAGTGCCGAGATCCTCCTCGACGGCGGCATCCGGCGCGGCGGCGACGTCGTCAAGGCCCTCGCCCTGGGCGCCCGCGCCGTCATGATCGGCCGCCCTTGCCTGTGGGGGCTGGCCGCCGGAGGCCCCTCCGGCGTCCGCAACGTGTTCGACATCCTCCGCGCGGGCATCGACTCGGCCCTGCTCGCGCTCGGCCGCCAGTCGGTCCGCGACCTGGTTCCCTCCGACGTCATCCTCCCCGCTGACTTCTCTCGCGGCCTTACCGAATAGGGTCGTATGTTGCGTGTGAGGGTGGGTACGTTGCCCGCCGAGCGGACGAAAGGGCGGTGCGATCTATGGATGAAAACAGGGCGCGAGCGCTGCTGCGGGCCGAGCGGGCTGAGGTGGCCACGCTCCTGCGGGACACGGAGGAAGAGGTCAAGGTCGATGAGCAAGCGCCCGACATCGCCACCGACTACGGCGACGCGAGCCTGCCGCTGACCGAGGGGGCGGAGGACGAGGCGGTCGCCGCGCAGCTCCGCGACCGGCTTGGCGCGATCGACCGGGCGCTCGCCCGGCTTGAGGCCGGAACCTACGGGCGCTCGGTGCTCAGCGGCAAGCCCATCCCTGACCAGCGGCTTGAGGCGGACCCCGCCGCCGAGCTGACCGTGGAGGAGGCCAAGGCGAGCAGGTTATGCCGCCGCTCTCGCTGGTCAGCCGGCGGGCTGGGAACGCTCGGTGATCCAGGCGGCGATCTGCGCACGGGACCGGAAGCCCAGCTTCGACATGATGTTGGCGACGTGCCTGGCGACGGTGGCCGGACTGATCACCAGCTCAGCGGCGATGGCCTTGTTGCTCCGTCCCCTTGCGATGAGCCCGGCGATCTCAAGCTCCCGGCGGGTGAGCCCGCCCTGCGGCGGCGGTACCGGCGCCGGCGTGATCCCAGGCGCGCCGCCAGGGCGCGGCGTCCGCAGGGCCTGCTCGATTGCCAGGTCGATGGCGGCCTCGGGGGACAGGGCAAGCCCGCGTGCCCAGAGCAGCGCAGCCGCGCCCTCGTCAAGGCGGCGGACGACGCCGAGGTACCGGTCGGCGCGTCCGGCGGGAAGCGCGGGA
>JAWWPV010000482.1:0-4792 GCA_033854775.1 Trebonia sp. | reverse complement strand
AGCCTGCCGGACGGCGCGGAGCGCGAGGAGCGGCTGCGGGTCGTCCTGCACGTGCTCTACCTGATCTTCAACGAGGGCTACACCGCCTCCTCGGGCAGCGAGCTGCACCGCCCCGACATCGCGCACGAGGCTATCCGGATGGCAAGGATGGTGCACGCGCAGATGCCCGAGGACGGCGAGGTGACCGGGCTGCTCGCGCTGATGCTGCTGACCCACGCCCGCCGGGAGGCACGTACGACGGCGGCTGGCGACCTGGTGCCGCTGGACGAGCAGGACCGTGCGAAGTGGGACCGCGGGTTGATCGACGAGGGCATGGAGCTGGTCAAGGCGTCGCTGGCCGGTCCGGCGCTGGGGCCTTACCAGCTGCAGGCCGCCATCGCCGCCACGCACGCCGACGCGGCCACGGCCGGGGAGACCAACTGGCCGCAGGTGCACGCGCTTTACCTGATCCTGGAACGGATCGCGCCCAACCCGATGGTCACCCTCAACCGGGCGATCGCGCTCGCCGAGACCGAGGGCCCGCTGGCCGGGCTGGTCCTGCTGTCCACATTGGACAGCGACGAGCGGATGGCCGGGCATCACCGGCTGCTGTCCGTACGGGCGCATCTGCTGGAGAAGACCGGCGACCCGGCCGGGGCGTCCGAGTACTACCGGCGCGCCGCGAAGTCCACCGCCAGCATCGCCGAGCAACGCTACCTGGAGTCCCGGGCCAGCCAGGCGCGACCATAGATTCTGCCCCAATCCCCCACTAGGTCACCTGCAGCTCCAGCGCCGCGCATGCCATGGCCGGGCGGAGCCGGAACTATTCGAGCTATCTCATGATGAGGCCGCCGTCGGCGCACAGAACCTGGCCGGTCATCGCCGCCGCCATGTCGGAGGCCAGGTAGGCCACGGCAGCTGCGATGTCGTCGGGTGTGAGCCGCCGCTTGAGCGCCTGCCGGTCATCGCCCGCACAGGGCGAATCACCAAGATCCGGTGATGACCTTTCACCCGCCTGCCGGCGAGCCTCGCCTCGATGCGTACTTGCACGGCCGCCATGGGACGTGCCCGACACTCCAGGGAGATACCGTGACATCACCAGCCACCGGCGCGACTGGCGCCGCAGACCTGCCCGATTATGCGCCCATCCCGCAGTCCGCTCTGGGCCAGGCCCTCAACGATCAGGGGTACTACGTCGGGCGGGTGGAGCGGAACCTGTACTGGGTCACCGACGGGGTCTACCAGTCGGCGTTCCTGACCACCGGCGACGGGGTGGTGCTGTTTGACGCGCCGCCGTCCATCGGGGGCAACCTGCGGCGGGCCGTGGACGAGATCGCCGCCGCTAACGGCGTGAGCAACCGGGTCACCCACCTGGTGTACTCCCATCACCACGCCGACCACGCCGGCGCGGCCTCGCTGTTCGACGGGGACGTGGTCCGCGTCGGGCACGAGGAGACCCGGCGGCTGCTGCTGCGCGACGATGACCCGGCCCGGCCGGTCCCCGACGTGACCTTCGCCGACCGCTACACCCTCGAGGCCGGGGGCGAGCGGGTGGAGCTGGCCTGGCACGGCCCCAACCACTCCCCAGACAACATCTACATCCACTTCCCCGGCCACGACACCCTCATGTTCATCGACGTCGTCAACGCCGGCTGGGTGCCCATCTACAACCTCAACCTGTCCGAGGACGTCCCCGGATACATGGCCGCGCCGGCGACCGCGCTGTCCTACCCGTGGACCCACTTCATCTGCGGGCACCTCGGCCGGCTCGCCACCCGCGACGACGTCGCGGTGCACCAGCAGTACATCGCCGACATCGAAGCCAGCGCCAGAGAGGCCCTGGCCACCGTCAACCCGGTGCCGTACTACATGCACTACGCGGAGAACGCCTGGGCCGGGGTCAAGGCCCACCTCGACACCGTCACCGAGCGCGCGGCCGCGCCCATCATCGCGAAATACACCGGCGTCCTGGCCGCCGCCGACATCGAGGTCTTCACCAGGACCACCACGTTCGCCATCATGCAGTCGCTGCGCCTCGACTCCGGGCCCAGCGGACCCGTCCACCCCTGACCAGAACGCACCAGGGCGTTCTCGGTCCTGGTGCGCCGCATGGGTCGGTTCCACGTACCCGGCTCAGGTTCTTCGAGGAGCCATTTCACGGCTGTCCGTGGAAGATCGGGTCTGCGGTCCTCCGGTCGCGCGAATCACCGTGATCAGGTGACGCCTCCTCACCTTCCTGGCGGCAAGCCTGGTAGTGGCCCGCCTCCCGGCAGGAAATTTCAGCAGCGGATTGACATGGGCGAGCCCGCCTGCGAGCGCCGCCAAACCAACTCCAACCGACGGGAGATCCTCCGTGAGCACCGAGCAGCGAGAGAACCTCGAAGCAGTCCTGCGGCAGTCAGCCTTCCCCGCCGACATCGATGTCAACGAGCAACGGCGGCTGCTCCGGGAGCTGACATCGGCGCAGCCGCTGCCCGCCGACGTGACCGTGACCGCAGCCGCACAGGGCGGCGTCCCAACCGCCGAGATCACAATCGACGGAATCGAACCTCGCCGCGTTGTTCTTTACTTCCACGGCGGCGTGTACGTACTGGGGGACGCCTCCGGCGCCGCTGACCTGGCCTCGCAGGTCGGCCGGCGGACGCGCGCCAAGGTCATCTCCGTCGACTACCGGCTCGCCCCCGAGCATCCGTATCCGGCGGCGGTCGACGACGCTCTTGCGGCTTACGAAGCCCTCCTGCACAACGGCACTGCCCCTTCGGACATCGCCTTCGCGGGAGAGTCCGCCGGCGGCGGGCTCGCCGTCGCCACCCTGGTCAACGCCCGAGATCAGGGGCTGCCCCTGCCCGCCGCGGCCTTCGTCATGTCACCGTATGCCGACCTCACCCTGGCCGGGACGACCATGCAAACCAAGCGCGAGGTCGACGTGCTGATGAGCCGGGAAGCCCTCCAATCCCGGGTCAGCGACTATACGTCGGGACAAGACGCCGCCCTTGGCCTCATCAGCCCGATATTCGCCGATCTGTCCGGCCTGCCGCCGCTTATCATCCAGGCCGGAACTCACGAGGTTCTCCTCGACGACGCCGTCCGCCTGGCGCGACAAGCCGCCATCGCCGACGTCGAGGTCACCCTCGACATCACCCCCCGGGTGCCGCACGTCTTCCAAACCTTTTACCCGATCCTCGACGAAGCGGCCGCTGCGCTGGACAGAGCCGGACAGCTCCTGTCGGCGCATCTCGCCGGTGCAGAACGCGTCACCGCATAGCGAAAGGCAGAACGCACGCTGTCCTCATAATCCAGAGGTCGGGAATCAAATCCCGCCCGCTACCAGGAAGTACCAGGTCAGGGCCTGATCGCCGGTCGCGGCGGTCAGGCCCTGATCATTTGTCACTGGTTTGTCACTGAGTTCTGACGTCACCTGGCGCGCCACCATGTGCCACTAGATGGCGCCATCGGCACGCCGACGATGGAGAAGCCCGGCCGATGTGAACCCCGGGGCGGGCCGCCACCTGCCCAGCGTGGCGGGCACCCGGTCGCGGGCGCGGTGATGCGGAGCTGCGTGAGCTATGGCAGCGGGGTGGTGCGGGCACGCGCCTGCTGGTCGCCGAGTGCGATTTGGGTGCGGTCTTCGCCGGGAACCCCATGCTGGCCATCATGGGCGCCTAAGCCAGGGATCTTCACGGTGAGCAGGTATCACCACGTTCTGGCGATCTCGCCTCGGGGGCGAGCTGGCGGACCTCGAGCAGGTCAAGGCCGAGCGCTTCGATCTCAGCCAGGACGCCGTATAGCCCGGGTTGGTCCAGCACGCCGGTCAAGACTGTCTCTGGACCCTGCCGCTCCCATGCCATCGCCGGAAACGCGGACAGCAACGTGGCGCCGAGATGGCCGTTGATCCGGATCATGTACCTGGCCGATGCTGGGCCCATGCACTAATCGTCGAGCGCGACCAGGTGAGTCCGCATCGCCAGGATCTGGTGACTCGGCGCCCGGCTGGCGTAACGCGGTCCAGCGCTGTTGCGCTGGCCATCGCCCGGGCACGTAACCTGTACACGGTGCTGAGAGGCGGAGAGTGGCAGGCTAGCGCGCTGGGGATCGGGTTCAGGCGTGGTATTTAGGGCAAATCAGCGAAAGCCGGGTCCGGCAGCTCTGCGGCTGATTGAGCGCGGGGAACTTCTCGCATCCCTCGATCGCGCGGCGGAAGCCAAGGTAACGCTTATCTCGGCCCCCGCAGGCAGCGGCAAGACCTCGCTGTTGCGGGCCTGGGCGGATGGGCCGGGTCAGCCGTATCGGCTGGCAGTCGTCCAGGTGCGGCGCGATCAGCAGGACTCCCAGCAGTTCTGGATCGCCGTCCTCAGCGCCATCCGGCAGGCCTCGGGCACGTCCGGCGAGGGCGAGCAGCTGGCAGCGACACCCGAATTCAACATAGGGGCGATCGCCGACAGAGTTCGTTCGGAGCTCGCTGAGCATCGCGACCGCACCTTTCTGATCATCGATGATCTGCACGAGCTGACCTCGCCGGAAGCGCTCACGCAGCTAACCCGGCTGCTGGAGACGCTCCCCCAGCATGTGCACGCGATCCTCGCGACGCGGCGTAGTCTGCCGCTACGGCTGCACAAGCTTCGCCTCGCCGGCGACCTGGCCGAGATCCGTACCGCAGATTTGCGTTTTACGCAGCGCGAGACCCGAGAGTTCCTGGAGGCTTCGGGCATCGCGCTGTCGGAAGCCGGGGCCGCGAAGCTGCACCAGCGCACGGAAGGCTGGGCCGCGGGCCTGCGGCTCGCGGCGATCTCACTGGCCAGCAGCCCTGACCCCG
>JAWWPV010000481.1:0-4717 GCA_033854775.1 Trebonia sp. | reverse complement strand
CGGTAGGCCGGCGGCTCAGCGGCCTGCGCGCGGTCGCGGGCCGGCTCCCGCGGCTGGTCGCGCTGCGCGGGCTGCTCGGGCGCGGGCTCAGGAACCCGGTACGGAGCCGACTCGGGGAATTCCACGTAGTCGTAGGAAGCGGGACGGTTCTGGTGGGGGGGACGGTCCTGCTGCGCGGAACGGGGAGGAACGGGCGGAGGCGGCGCCGACGGCTGCTCGGGTGCCGCGTAACGGTCGGACAACGCGGACCGGTCCGACATGGCGGTGCGCTCGGGCACCGGGGCGGAAGGCGGCACCGGCGGGTCCACGAGCGAGCGGTCAGCGCCGAGTGACCGGTCAGGGATGACCGACCGGTCCGGGCGGAAGCGGGACACGCCGGAGCCGCCAACGGCTCCGCCGCCCATGCCGGCGGCTGCCCCCAGCCGCGAGGCGATCGGGGTGACGGTCGCCTCGCCGGGCACGGGCACGGGCTCGGCGGGCAGTTCGGACTCGGGAAGCGAGAGGCGGGCGGCGTTGTCGTCGTCGGGCATGACATGCCGCCTGCGCGGGTCGAAGACCCATTCCGCGACGTGCAGCCGCCCGCCGGACGGGAACGTCAGCGAGACCTGCCAGTTGCCATCGCCGCGCTTGCGCGAGTCCCACTGCCCGTCCGCCGGGTCGGTGCCCGCGGCGGACAGCCGCGCGGTGACGATTTCGCCAAGCCGCGGACCGGGACCCGAGGAGTCGCCCGCCCGCCGCACCGAGCCCGCCTGCGCCTGGTCGGCGATGTAGGCGCGTTCAGCGAGGACAGGGCCTTCGAACCAGCGCACGCGCTCAACCGGGATGCCAGCGGCATCTGCGATCTCTTCCGCCGTCTCGCCGGCGCGGATACGTGCCTGGATCTCCTTGGGACGCAACGGACTCTCCACTTCGATCTCGTACTGGGCGAGCCGGGAGGTCTGGCCCTGAGCGACCGCCCGCAGCCGCTCGTCGATCGGCAGGATGTACCGGCCGCTCCGCCCCGGGACCGCGAGGACGGCGTAACTGCCGTCCTCGCTGACCGCGACGAAGCGCAGTTCCTGCATCGGGGTCCCTTCCCTGTGACTCCGCCACTCCTTGGCGGGGAGCGGCTTCTCAGGTTGCCTTCTGGGCTTCCTGGAGGACAAGCCCTGCCCTCGGGTAAACACTTAGGTCAAGAGTCTCCCGGTCAGCGTGCCAGAAGAAAAGCACCCCGCCCGGCATGTCCGGAGAACATGGTGGCATTTACCATGTCCGGGCCTGCGGGCGGGGTACCTAGATGGCGACGTTCAGGAGTTTCTTCGTGACTCTTCGTCGTCGGCGGGCTCAGCCGGACCCGTGCGGCCCGTGAGGCCGAGCGCGTCGGCGCTCGCCCCGACCGCGTCCGTCCCGTCGGGCGCGGGGGTCACCTCGATCTTCGACGGCCACCAGTTCCACCGGCCGAGCAGCACCACCGTGCAGGGCACGAGCACGGTACGGACGACGAACGTGTCCATGATGACGCCGATCGCGAGGCCGATGCCGACATCCACGATCTGGCTGCCACCCGAGCCGCGCCCGCCGACGACGGCGAACACCGCGAATGTCCCGGCCAGGACCAGTCCCGCCGAGGTCACCGTGGTGCCGGTGACGGCGACGGCACGCGATACCGCCTCGCGCAGCGGCAGGTGGTGCGCCTCCTCCCGGATCCGCGTCATCACCAGGATGTTGTAGTCCTCGCCGAGCGCGAGCAAGAAGATGAACAACAAGAACGGCAAGATGAAGGTGATGCCGCCGGAGTTGCCGAGCTCGATGAAGATGATCACCGCGAGCCCGAGCGCGGCGAAATAGGAGATCGCCACCGACGCGATCAGGTAAAGCGGCGCGACAAGCGACCGCATGACCAGCGCGAGCAGCACGCCGATCACGATGATGGCGATCGGGATGACGTGGGCCAGGTCGCTGTTGGAGATCGTGCTGATGTCATACAGCGCGGGCGCCTCGCCGGTCACGCCGGAGTCGGTCGCGTGCAGCGTCGGCACCACCGACTGCGCCGCCGCCCGGACAGCGGGAACCGCGTTGAGCGCCGCCGTGGTGGACGGGTCGCCCGCCGCGAGCGAGGTCTCGAACTGGATCGTCTTGCCGTCCTTCGACACGAACTGCGTCGTCGCCCGGTACAGCTGGTACGCCTGAGTCCACTGCGTGGCACTGATCCCGGCCTGGGCGGCCGCGGCCGGGACGGGCGGCGCCGTGG
Organism: Trebonia sp.; assembly: GCA_033854775.1. GTDB lineage: Bacteria > Actinomycetota > Actinomycetes > Streptosporangiales > Streptosporangiaceae > Trebonia. The sequence goes on along the minus strand of JAWWPV010000481.1, from coordinate 2,487 downwards.
CCGGCAGCGTCCCTGAGCCGAGCAACGCGTGCAGCTCGGAGTACTCCGTCGCGGTGAAGCCGGTGCCGCCGATCGGGTTGAGCGGCCCGGTCAAGCCGGTGAACACCGGCTCCTTCTGCAGCTGCGCGGTCGCGGCGGCGATCCCCGTGGCGTCGTTCCAGGCCGGGGTCGACAGCTTGTAGACAAGGTTGGTGGGGTTGGCCGCGGTGGAGGGGAAGTTCTTGTTCAGCAGGTTGGTGCCCGCGGCGGAATCGGTGCCCGCGGGGGCCGAGATGGTACCGCCGAACCCTGCGCTCTGGTAGGCGGTGACCGCGAAGGACAGCGCGCCGAAGGCGACCACGCCGATGAGGAGCGCGGCCGCGGGGCGGCGCACGACACGGCCCGCGATCTTGCCCCAAAGGCCGGTCGAGGAGGTGCCGGCCTTGGGCTTCGACGGCCAGAACGCGGCCTTGCCGAAGATCGCGAGCAGGGCGGGCAGCAGGGTGAGGCCGGCGAGCAGCATCACGCCAATGCCGATGGCGAGCGGGATGCCGAGCTGGGAGTAGATCTGGAAGGTCGCGGCGAGCAGGGACAGCAGGGCCGCGATGACCGTCAGGGCCGAGAACGTGATCGACTCCCCGACCTTGGTCAGCGCGTTGACCACGGCGTCGTGGTTGGCCTGGCCGTTCCTCCTGTTTTCCCTGACCCGGAACACCAGGAAAAGCCCGTAGTCGGTGCCCGCGCCGAGGACGAGCACGACGAGCAGCAACTGCGAGAGCGAGGAGACCTTGAGCCCGTGGTTCCCGAGCTCGCCCACGATCGGCCCGGCGATAGCGACTGACAGGAACGCGGGGATCACGGTGATGAACGGCGCGAGCACCGACCGGAAGATCAGGAACAGCAGGATAAGGATGAAGATTACCGCGACAACCTGCACCTGGTTGCCGGTATTGCCCGACTGTTTCTGCTGGTCAACGTTGATGGCGAGCTGACCCGCCAGGTGCACTTGCATGCCCGCGGGCGGTCCGGCGGCGGTGATGGTTGAGCGCAGGTTCTTGACGAGGTCGGTCATCGCGGTCTGGTCGCTCTGCGACACGTTGGACAGCACCTGGATCTGTGCCGCCTGTCCGCTGACCCCGTGCGGGCCAGGCACCGCGGATTCACTGAGCTCGCGGACCTGCGTCACCGTCGCGACCTTGCCCAGGTCGGTCGTCAGGGTGCTCAGCCAGGTCTGGTCGGCGGCGCTGAACGAGCCGGTGGTCACCGCGGCGACGACGGGCACCGGCGTGACCGACAGCGAGATCCCCAGCGGCGCGGCGAGGTTCGTCGCGTGCTCGCTCGGCGCGCTCGCCGGCAGGAAGGCGCTGTTGTTGCCCTGCGTCACGCTGGCCAGCGACGGCAGCGCCTTCGGGATCACTACGGCGGCCGCAATCCAAACAATGAGGACTACCCAACGGAACTTGACGGCGAACTTACCGATACCTCGGAAAATGTCATCAGCGTGCACCCGCCAAGGATAGCGGTAGCGGCGTCGAGCACTATCGCATTCTCAGCCCGTTCTCAGCTTCGCCGCGTAGGCCGGGTGAAACGAGCCTGGCCGGATCGGCGTTTCGCTACGGTGGAGCGGTTATAGCGGGACCATATGGGAGAAAATGTCCGGACAGGAAGGCGAGTCGCATGCGGCACGTGATCGGTATTGGACTGGCCATCGGCCTGGCGGCGGCGGTGTTCTTCGCAGCAGGCTGGGGTTACCTGCGGCTACTGCGGATCCCCATCGCTAACGGCGGGGCCTCGACCCTGCCCGCCCAGGGCGGCGGGCTGCTGCACGACAGCAACGTGCTGTACGCGGTCGCGGCCGTGGCGGGCACCGGGCTGCTCGCCGGGATCTTCATCGCCCTGCGCCAGATCTCCCCGCTGGCCGCCGGGCTCCCCGGCCTCGTGCTGATCGCGTGGACGGTCGTGTACGGGTTCAGCGTCCGCCGGGCGGTGCACTACATCCCGCTGCGCGGTGACGCGTACGGGCTCGGCTTCGAGGCGATGCTCATGAACGGGGTGCTCGCCGCGGCCGGCCTGGCGCTCGTCGTGCCGCTGTTCATCCCGTCGCGCTGGCGGCCGCGCCCCGACGCCATGAGCGCGGCGGAAGCCAGGGACGCGACCCAGGTCCTGGAGCCGACCACGATCTCACTGATCGGCAACGACGACTGGACCCAGACCGCGCCCATCCAGACAAACGATCCCCCCGACCGGTAGCGGGGTTACGCGAACTGCTGCTGCTCGGTTGACCCGGCGAGCGCCACCGTCTCCGCGCCCGGCGCGATCGCCTGGGTGACCAGGTCGAAGTAGCCGGTGCCCGCCTCGCGCTGGTGCCTGGTGGCGGTGTAGCCGAGCGGCTCGAGTTCGAACTCCGCCTCCTGGAGCTTGACGTAAGCCGACATGTCATTGCGCGCTTACCCGTAGGCCAGCGCGAACATCGACTCGTTCAGCGCGTGGAACCCGGCCAGCGTGTTG
>JAWWPV010000480.1:0-4251 GCA_033854775.1 Trebonia sp. | reverse complement strand
CAGCAGGTCGAGGCGGCGACCATCGTCGAGAAGGCGGGCGCGGTCAAGGCGTCCGCAGAAGGCGCGGCCGGACCCGGTAGGTCTGTGCGGGATCCGGTAGAGCCTCCGGTGGAGGGGGCAGGGAACTGAGCCGGGGGAGCGGGAATGCCAGGCGGAAGCTTGATCCCGGCGGGGAAACCGGGACCTCCGGCTTGGCCGCCGCCGGCCGGCCCGCTGGTCGGGGGGGCGGAAGGCGTAGCGGGGTAAGAGCCCGGCCGGGTCGGCGGCCTCTTCCGTGGCCGGCGGCTTGTCGATCCCGGCTTGACGCCGTAGCCGACGAGCACCGGCTGCCGCGCCTCCGGCGCCTGCTTCCCCGGCCCTTCCTGCTTCCCCGGCGACTCCTGCTTCCCCGGCCCTTCCTGCTGCGTCGGCGCCGGATCGGCGTCTTCCGCGCCAGGCACGTCGACCGCGATGATCGGGGTGCCGACGTCGACCGTCTGGCCCTCGTCGACGAGCAGGGCGGTGACCGTGCCGGCGTAGGGACTCGGCAGCTCGACGACGGCCTTCGCCGTCTCGATGTCCACGATGATCTGGTTGATCGTCACCGTGTCGCCGGGCTTGACGTGCCACGAGACGATGTCGGCCTCGGTAAGGCCCTCCCCGACGTCGGGGAGCCTGAACTCTTTCTTCACTACCCCTCCTGTCCAGCTGCGGGTCGCCCTGTGGTGACCGTTCTCTGTGCCTCCCGCTCGGCTACAAACCAAGCCTCGCTCGCCACGCTGGTCTCCCCAGGGTCAGTAGGCGAACGTGCGGTCTACCGCGTCCAGGATCCGGTCCAGGTCGGGCAGGTAATGGTCTTCCGCCCTGGCGGCCGGGTACGGGATGGCGAACCCGCCGACCCGCAGCACGGGGGCCTCAAGGGCGTAGAAGCAGTGCTCGGTCACCCGGGCCGCGATCTCGGCGCCGAGCCCCGCGTAGACGGGTGCCTCGTGGGCGATCACGCAGCGGCCGGTGCGGGCCACCGACGCCTCGATCGTCGCCATGTCGAGCGGCGACAGTGAGCGCAGGTCGATCACCTCGATGGACCGGCCGTCGCCGCGGGCGGCGAGTGCGGCCTCGAGGCAGGTACGGACGAGCGGCCCGTAGCTCAGCAGGGTCACGTCGTCCCCGTCCTGCACCGTGCGCGCCTTGTCGAGGGCAAGCGCGCCGGACAGGGGGGCCGCCATGTCGACCTCTCCCTTGTCCCAGTACCGCCGCTTGGGCTCGAAGAAGATCACCGGGTCGTCGGAGGCGATCGCCAGCTGGATCATGGCGAACGCGTCGGCGGGGTCGGCGCAGGCGACAACCCGCAGTCCCGCCGTGTGCGCGAAGAAGACCTCGGGTGACTCGCTGTGGTGCTCGACGGCGCCGATCCCCCCGCCGAAGGGAATGCGGATCACGACGGGCAGCGTGACATTCCCCCGCGACCGGTAGCGCATCTTGGCGAGCTGGCTGACGATCTGGTCCGTCGCCGGGTAGACGAAGCCGTCGAACTGGATCTCGCAGACCGGCCGGTAGCCGCGCAGCGCCAGGCCGATCGCGGTGCCGACGATCCCGGACTCCGCAAGCGGCGTGTCCACCACGCGGTGCTCGCCGAAGTCCTTCTGGAGCCCGTCCGTCACGCGGAAGACGCCGCCGAGCCTGCCGACGTCCTCTCCCATGATCATGACCTTGGGGTCGTTCTCAAGTGACCGGCGCAGCCCCTCGTTCAGCGCCCGAGAGAGGGTGATCTTGGTCATCGCTCCGCTCCCTCTTCCTCGAATCCCGCCAGGTACGCCGCGAACTGGGCGCGCTCGGCGTCGAGGATCGCGCTCCCGTCGGCGTACACGTGGTCGAACAGCGCGAGCGGCGGCGGGTCGGGCAGCGCCAGGCACGCGGCGCGCAGCTTGGCGGCGAGCTCGTCCGCCTCCGCCTCGACCTGCGCAAAGAACGTGCCGTCAGCCTCGCCGGTGCGGGCCAGGTAGGAGCGGACGCGCTCGATCGGGTCCCGCAGCCGCCAGGTCTCGAGCTCGCTTGCCAGCCGGTACCTGGTCGGGTCGTCGGTGGTGGTGTGCGCGCCCATGCGGTAGGTGAAGGCCTCGATGAGCGTGGGCCCCTCGCCCTCGCGGGCGGCACGCATCGCCTGGCGGGTCACCGCGTAGCAGGCGAGCACGTCGTTGCCGTCGACCTGGACCCCGGGGAAGCCGAAGCCGCTCGCCCGCTGGTAGATCGGGATGCGGCTCTGCCGCTCCGGCGGTGCGGAGATGGCGAACTGGTTGTTCTGGCAGAAGAAGACCACCGGGGCGTGGAACACCGACGCCCAGGCGAACGCCTCGCTCACGTCCCCCTGGCTGGTGGCGCCGTCGCCAAAGTAAGCGATCACGGCCTCGTCCTCGGAGGCGTCCCGCTGGATGCCCATCGCGTAACCCGTGGCGTGCAGCGTCTGGTCGCCGATGACGATCGTGTAGAGGTGGAACTTGTGCTCCTCCGGGTCCCAGGCGCCGTTGTTGACGCCGCGGAACATCTCGATCACGCGGAGCGGGTCGAGGCCGCGGCACCAGGCCACGCCGTGCTCGCGGTAGGAGGGGAACGCCATGTCCTTGGGGGACAGGGCGCGGGCCGAGCCGATCTGGGCGGCCTCCTGGCCGAGCAGGGAAGCCCACAGGCCAAGCTCGCCCTGGCGTTGCAGCGCGATCGCCTCGGTGTCGATGCGGCGGACAAGCACCATGTCCCGGTACATGCCCTTGATGTCTACCTCGCCGAGGGGGTAGTCGGGGTGATCGACCCGCTCGCCCTCCGGGGTGAGTAGCTGGATGGTCTCGGCAGTCACGTGCCACTCCTTCTCGCCGTGGCCGTGCGATGGGATCGCCAACGCCGGCCTGACCAGGCTGGACGCCTCGTGGTTATACGCTTCATGGGCGGTTGCCACGAGGCTGGACGCTCATTTTAGTTTCACGCACCCGACGATATATGCCCTGTTTGCCCTGGGAGGATACGTGGCCAGAGTGATCGTTGACGTCATGCTGAAGCCGGAGATTCATGACCCGCAAGGTGAGGCGGTGCTTAGTGCATCACAGCGCCTCGGCTTCGGCAACGTGACCGGCGTGCGCCAGGGGAAGCGCTTTGAGCTTGAGATCGACGGGCCGGCCGATGGCACCGCACTGGCGGCCGTCGAGGAGCTGGCCCGCGAGTTGCTCGCTAACCCGGTGATCGAGGAATTCGCCCTCCATACCACTGACTGACCCGTCAGGCACGAACTGATGTGTTTGGTTACGGTGGCGTGTCGCGGGAAATCTCTGCTCTTGTGAGAGCACAGTGGTCTTCCGGGGGGGCGACCCCCCGTACCCCCCGGCTGTCCCGCCGGGCGGACCCGATGGCAGAAAGCGCCATCGTATCGGGTCCAGCCGCCGAGACGGATACCTCCGGGGAGTCTCCCCTCCGGCGGGAAATGACCCGGCCGAAGGTCCGATTCTGCCTCGTGTTCGAACGGGAACTGCTGAGCGTTCCCGTGATGCGTCAGGTTCTCGGTGACACGCTGCGCGGGATCGGCGTCAATGAGGACTCTGTCGCCGACATCCTGCTTGCCGTGACCGAGGCGTGCACCAACGTCGTACTCCACGCGGGACAGGCCGCGCCCGCCTTCACGGTCGCGGCGACCGTGGACAACGCCGCCTGCCGGGTCGAGGTCGCCGACGCTGGCAAGGGCTGTTCGGGGAGGGGGCGCGGCAGGCTGCGCAGGAGCGGGGATCTCGCCGAGTCCGGGCGAGGGTTCGCGATCATGCGGGCCTACGTTGACGCGGTGACCCTGCGCTCCGCGCCCGGCCAGGGCACCCGCGTCGTGCTCGACAAGCGCATCCACTGGGAAGACCACCTGGCTGCCTGACATTGCTAGCCGCGCCCGACGGGTCACTGCGCCCAGGTAAACTTCGTTGACGTGCGGATAGGCGTTGTCACGTTCCCTGGATCACTGGATGACACCGATGCGGCGCGCGCCGTGCGGTACGCGGGAGCGGAGCCGGTCCGGCTCTGGCACGCGGACCGCGACCTGCGCGGCGTCGACGCGGTCATCCTCCCCGGCGGCTTTTCTTACGGCGACTACCTGCGCTGCGGCGCGATCGCCAGGTTCTCCCCCGTGATGGGCGAGCTGATCCCCGCGGCCCAGGCGGGACTGCCGGTACTCGGCATATGTAACGGCTTCCAGATCCTCTGCGAGGCGCACCTGCTGCCCGGCGCGCTCACCAGGAACGCGGGCCT
>JAWWPV010000479.1:0-5760 GCA_033854775.1 Trebonia sp. | reverse complement strand
CGCGAGCACTGGTCCTGGCAGGCGCCGCCAGATGCGACGTGCGTTGATAGGTGCCATGTGCCGCGTCCTTCCGTGGCCTCGGACGGGAGCGATCGTGACTAACTTACACATAAAAACATACGCAGGTAAGTCTTTGACGAAGGATTGCGACCGGCGTCACACGGTCCACACCCCGCACCGGCTGGAACCGCTTGCGCTGGCTCAGGTCAGGCTGTCGCGCAGCGCCAGCACTCGCCGCAGCGCGATGTGGAAGTGGCCTGGGTCGAGGGCGTGATGCTGCAGGGCGTCGGCGAGCGCGGCGACGGTGTCCTGCCCCTCGCTGACGTCGCGCGCGGAGCATAGCAGCACGTCCATCCCGGCCCGGGCGGCCAGCACGCCGCACTGGGCGGGCGTCCCGAAGGCCGCTATCGCGCCGGCCTCGAGCGCGTCGGTGATCGTCACGCCGCGGAACTTGAGCCGCTGGCGCAGCTCTCCCGCGGCGATCGTCGGCGATAGCCCAGCGGGCAGCCGCGGGTCGAGCGCCGGGTACACCGCCCACGACGTCATGACCAGCCGCGCCCCCGCCGCGATGGCGGACAGGAACGGCCGCTCGTCGATGCTGCGCAGGTCGGCGAGCGGCACGTCCAGCGTGACCGGGCCGAGGTCGGTGTTCTGGTCCACGGTCGCCGCGCCGAGGCCAGGGAAGTGCTTCGCGGTCGCGGCGATGTTGAGCTTCTGCTGCGCGGTGATGAAGGCGGCGCCGCACTCGGCGCAGACGTTCGGGTCCATGCTGTATGAGCGGCCGAACTCGTCGTCGAAGTTGCCGGCTTGCCGGAACACGTCAAGGACGGGTGCCAGATTGGTGTTCATCCCGACGCCGGCCAGGTTCTGCCCCGCGCCGGTGCCTGCGGCCACGGCCTCCGCGCCCGGGCCGGCGGATTCGCCGATCTGCTTCTCGGACAGCACGGGCTCGCCGGGGAGCCGGCGCACGATGCCGCCCTCCTGGTCGGTCATCAGCAGCAACGGCGAGCTCACCGGGCTCGCGGCGTGCGCCTCATCGAGCTGGGCGACGACCCCGGCGATCTGGGTCAGGCTCGTGATGTTCTCGCCGAAGAAGATCACCCCGCCGGCCTCGCCGGCACTGATCAGGTCGAGCAGGCTCGCGGGCGGGGTGGCGCCCGGGTAGGAGAAGATCACGCGCTGCCCGGCCAGCTGCTCCGTGGTCAGCTTCACCGGCTTGCTTTCCCGTGCGGCCCGCGCGGTGCGGCTCAGCCCGAGACCACCGATGACCACTCCCGCCCCCACCGCCAGTGCGCCGCGCCTTGTGATTGCCGTCTCGGGAGTGCTCATGGCGCTGCGTCCTCTCCGCCTTCGGACTCTTCCTTCGGACTCTTCCTTCGCACTGGCCGTGACTAATTTTCTCAGGGCTAGAGTGATGCATAAATTTGTAACCACTACAGCAACAGTCGTCAAGGGGTACCTGGCGACCCTGGCACGCGAGATGGCCATCCCCGCTTATCCGCCCAAGCCCGTAACGGTTATCTTGGAAGTTGGGCCAGCAGCGCGCCCGGCAGCCGACCATGACTGCTGGGGGCACTGTGACCCAGCACGTGCGTCCAGACCCCTGCGCACCCGTCCCGGACGAATATGTACACCTCAGCCCAGTTTTCTGTCCGCACCCTGGCCCTCCACATCGGCACCCTCCCCCCGCGCTTTGCCTGGTCCGCTCAGCGGTGGTCAGGGCCGCCCGCAGCAGCACAGCGCGCTCACCCCGCCGGCTCGGCGGCATGACCTGGGTGTGGCCGGGCCAGTTGGGCAGGCTCGCGGAGCTTCCGCTGACACGGGCCGCCCCGCGGCATGCGCGCCGAAAGGCGAGCTCAGCGACGTGGCCGAGGCGCCCGCGCCACCCGGCTCCGGGGTGGACCGTGGTCTCGGCTGGCCTGACCCCCGTCTTGGCGACCGGGGGCTGGCTGGTCGCCGACGCGGTCCAGCCAGCCTCCTACAGCCCGATGGGGACGACGATCAGCGTGATGTCTGGCCTCGCCGGAACCGATCGCTGGATCATGACGGGGGCCTTGCTCCTGGTGGGCGCCTGTCAGCTCGTGACTGCCGCGGGCCTGGCCGGCGTCCGGGTGCCTGCCCGCGTCCTGCTCGCCGTCGCGGGCCTGTCCAGCATCGGCATCGCCGTATGCCCAGAACCCGCTCGTGGCTCAACTCCGCAGCACCTCGCCTGGACTGCGCTCGGCGCGGTCGCACTCGCGCTGGCGCCTGCCTTCGTCGCCCGGCGCGCACCGCCGCGGCCGCTGATCCTGAGCAGCTACGGCTGTGCAGTCGTGACCGCCGTGTTCATTGCCTTGCTCGGCTGGCTTGTCATCGAAACCCAGGGCGGCAGCGACCTGGGCCTGGCTGAGCGACTGTTCCTATCGACCGAGACCTGCTGGCCGTTCATCGTCGCGATCGCCCTGCGCCAAGTCGGCACCGCTCCCGGCGAAGGGGCGGGGTTGCGAGCTGTTCGCCGAATGGTGAGCGTTAGCGAGCGCTCGACAACTTTAGTGATACCGTTAGCTCATGAGTTCGAGGCAGGCGAAGGCGGGCGGGCTGCTGCGGCCGATCGCGGAGCCGTTCGTCGCCGCGCCCCCGGCCGGGGCGCGGGTCCGTACCCGGCTGCGGCTCTCCCCGCAGGACGAGGCGGTCCTGTGGGCGGTTGGCCGGCACCCGGGGTCGCTCGCGGGACGTGACCTGGCGGCGCGGTGCGCGGAGGGCAGGCTGGACGCAAGAGGCCGGGCGGAGTCCCGCCGGGAGCGCAAGCGAGCCCTCAGCGCTGAGTCCTCGTCCCGGTGGGCCGGGACGGTCACCCGGGTCAGCGAGGACCAGTACCAGCTTGCCGCCCGGAACCTGCAGGCCGAGCACGGTACCCTGAAGGCCCGGATGCGGAAGATCGGGACGCGGCTCGCGGTCCCCGCAGGAAAAATGCAGGGCCGTACGGCCGGGTACGCCACCCCCGCCGAGCGTTACTCCAAGACGCTGCGGCTGAAAACGCTGGAAGGCCGCCTTGCCCGCGTCGAGCGGCAGATCCAGGCCGGTACGGTAACTGTGGCCCGGGGCGGCGGGCGGCTGATGCGCGCCCGGCTCAGCCTGAGCGAGGCGGCGCTCACCGGGGAGCAGTGGCGGGAGCGGTGGGAGGCGGCGCGGCTTTTCCTCAGGGCCGACGGCGAAAGGGACAAAGCGTGGGGCAACGAGACCTTGCGCTGGAACCCTGATGAGGGCTGGTTCGAGGTCAGGCTGCCCGCCCCGCTGGAGCACCTGGCGAACCGGCCGCACGCCCGTTACCGGCTGTCGTGCCCGGTGGAGTTCAAGCACCGTGGCGGCGAGGTCGCCGCCCAGACCGAGAGCGGCGCGGTCCACTACGACGTGACTTGCGACCCGGTCAAAGGCCGGTGGTACCTGGACGCGGCGTGGAAGACCCCGGCCCGCCCCGCCGCGTGCCTTGACCATTTGCGGACCTCGCCCGTGATCGCGGTGGACGTGAACGCGGGCCACCTCGCCGTCGCCGTGGTCGCCCCGGACGGCAACGTCACCGGGACGCCTTTCACCATCCCGCTCCAGCTCGCCGGGCTGCCCGCGCCGACCCGCGACGGCCGGACCCGTGCCGCCGTCACCCGGCTCATCGCCACGGCGAAGGCCGCCGGGGCGCGGGCCGTGGTGATCGAGGACCTCCACTTCGCCGAGGCCCGCGCCGAGGGGCGCGAACGCACCGGGAGCCGTCCCTCGCGCGGCAAGCGCGGACGACGATTCCGAGGACTCGTCGCGGGCATCCCCACCGCCCGTTTCAGAGACCGTCTCTCGCAAATGACCGCCAACGCCGGTCTCTCGGTCGTAGTAGTCGACCCGGCGTACTCCAGCCGCTGGGCAGCCCAGCACTGGCTGGCTCCCCTGCGGGACCACCATCCAGAGCTTTCCGGGCACCACGCTGCGGCGCTGGTACTGGGGAGACGCGGACAAGGCCACCGGGCCAGGAATCGCGCGACACGGAACCGCACCGCCCCAGCGGACGTGGCGCGGCCAGCCCAGGCGCGAACCCGGAAACCCCCGGCGGCCAGGCCCGTACCCAGGAAGTCCGCCGCCCCACGGGGTAACCGGCCGCCACCCGGCAGTAGGACCGGCCTGCCTCACGGGACCACGACGGGCAACCAGGTGCCCGAAGACCATTCGCGGGCACCCACCGAGCCGATACTCACTATCGCTCGGTGTTAAGGAACGGTAACAGCGAACTAACGTGGCTGCCCGATTTCGGCCCGGCGGGCGGCGTTCACGGTCGACCGGGCCGCTGCCCCGCCAACGAGCGTCCCGATCATGGCGCCGATCGCCAGGTTGACGACCGCCGTGGCGATCTTGGCATCCAGCGGGGCGGTGGTGCTGAACGGGTACACGACCACCAGCGTGGTCACCAGGGCCACGAACCAGCCGAAGACCAGGAACGGCCGGGGGGTGTTCACGATCAGCAGGTGCACCAGCCCGGTCGCAGCCAGCGCGGCGGCCGCCGCCACCAGGACCAGGGCGGTCGTGCGCACGTCACCGTACGCGCCGTCCCCGCTCGGAGCCAGCACCGGGAGGCCGAAGAGCCACCTGGTCACCAGCACTCCGACCAGGGCCACCAGGCCGGAGACGGCGGCGCTGGCCACACCGCCCGACCACAACTTTCTGGAATCAACGCGGACGTCGGCGAGGCTGCGGCGGGTTTCCAGCGACGAAGCCCGGGCCGGCTCGCCTGTTGCCTGGTGGTCGTGGATCACGCTCATGGGACCTTCATCCCTCTGGACCGTTGGTTTTATCTTGATCCGAGTATGACCAGCTAGCCTGTAGCAAAGCTGAGTGTTTCCCAAATGCGAGCCCACTGTTTCCTGAGCATTTCCTAACCATCGGGTTCGCTGCGCCGGGATTCCTTAGCGGGCGCCGGCCTCGAGGGAGACGGTTAGCGCGGTCAGCTGGTCGCGGAGCGTGCCGGCGTCGGCGACGTCCATGCCCAGGCAGGCCAGGAATGACCCAGGGACGGCGGCCAGGCGGTCGCGCAGCGCGAGCCCTTCGGCGGTGACCGTCACGAGGACGCGCCGCTCGTCTTCGGCGTCGCGCGATCGCGTCACGTGCCCCATGAAGGCCAGCCGCTTCAGCAGCGGGGTGAGCGTGCCGCTGTCCAGGTGCAGCCGCTCGCCGAGCTCGCCGATCGAGCGCGGCCGGCCCGGGTCCTCCCACAGCACGAGCATCGTGACGTACTGCGGGTAGGTCAGGCCGGCGTTTTCGAGGAGCGGCGCGTAGGCGCGGACGACCGCGCGGCTCGCAGCGTACAGGGCGAAGCAGAGCTGACGGTCGAGCTCAAGCTGTGGGTAACCGGCCATGGACCCAGGCTACCAGTTGCATCATTAAATTGCGCGCAATATGATTGCGTCATCCTTATCAAGGAGGGCTGATGAACGTTCTGTACACCGCCACTGCCCATGCCACCGGGGACGGCCGCAACGGCCACGCCCGCAGCGAGGATGGCATCCTCGACATCGACATGCGGGTCCCCAAGGAGATGGGTGGCGCGGGCGGCGCCGCGAACCCCGAGATGCTGTTCGCGGCCGGCTACGCCGCCTGCTTCCATTCCGCGCTCAAGGTGGTCGGCAGGCAGGACAAGCTCAACGTCGACGGCAGCGAGGTCATCGCGAGCATCGGCATCGGCACGCTGGAAAGCGGGGGGTTCGGCCTCACCGTCGACCTGAAGGTAAGCGTTCCGAACGTTGA
>JAWWPV010000478.1:0-9190 GCA_033854775.1 Trebonia sp. | reverse complement strand
TAGTCATGTCGATGCCGGTGCCCGTGCCCGTGGCGGAGACCAGTCCCGACCCGGCGCCGACGTCGGAGTGGTTCGCGCACATGGCGTCGGTGCTCACGGACACCGAGCGGGAGGTCGAGATGCACTTCGCCTCGCCGCTGTTCCGCGAGGGACTCGGGTACAGGGAGGAGCAGGAGGCAGCTGGGTTCGGGATCCGGTGGGCCCGGGGCGCTTCCCCGGGGCACGTAGAAGCCGACCTGATGTACTTCGCCGATGACAAGCACGACCTGAAGGCGGGCGAGCCGCTGGTGCTCGTGGAGTGCAAGCGGCTCATCAAGGACGAGAAGGAGCTACTGGCGGCACGCGACCAGGCGCACAGCTACTCGCTGTGGGTCATCCCCGCCTACTACATCATCACCGACGGCAGGATCGTGAGTGTCTGGGACTTCCAGGGTGCTGTCGCTCCCGACAGAGAGCTGCTAAGGGTGAGCCAGGTTGAACTGGCCGGGAGCTTCGGTGATCTTTACTCCCGCCTGAACCCCAAGGCTGCCGCGGCGGCACGCCAGGTTAAGGTCAGGCGGCTGGGAGAAAGAGCGTGAGGACAGTGACGCTGACTGACCGGCGCCGCAGACGGGGTGTCGATTGGCCAGGGTGTGATGTGCGTCACTTCACAGTACTTACCGCCGGGTAGGGCGGCGGCTATCGGCCATGCGTCTGCACAATGAACCAGGCGGAGGGGCTGCCTCGCGGTCGTGACCGCCCCCGCGTTCGAAGCGGGTAGGTCTGGGCATTGTCAGACTGCCCGCTTACTGTGGACGTAAGGGAAGGGAGGCCGCGACCATGCCGGAAGTACAGGACGTGACCCTCAGCGACCTTGACGAGCACCGACAGGAGATCCTCGATCGCCTCGGGATGACTTATGAGGAACTCGCCGAGAAGGCCGCCGCGCGGTCGCTTGTAGGCGAGGAATGGGCAGCATGGGAAGAACTCCGGGAGATCGAGTTTCTCCGGAACGGGTGAACGGTACGCCCGCAGACCTGCATCAGCTAGTAGAGGAGTTCGGCCAGGAGGCGGCCGGGCTCCTCTCTGCAACTCTGCCCGGTCTCCCAGTGCCGCCTCTCCGCATCCGTGTGCACGAGAACCGGTCCATCATCGACCCGGCGGACGGGAAGTCACTTCCCCTGTATGCACGCGGCCACCACTTGGCCGACATGAAGATCAGCATCGCCTGCAAGCTGGACTCATCGGGCCGGTACCTGGCCATCGAGGAGTCCACCTATAACCTCGTCGCTGTTCTGGACCGCGCCCCGATTCTTCGCATCCATTACATGCGCGATCCAGACGCGCGGCCGTCAGCCCACGTGCATGTCCACGGGCACCGTGGTGCGTTGTCACACCTGCTCTCACAGGCCGGCCACCCTTCCCCGCATGACATGTCATCCCTGCATATTCCGGTTGGCGGCACCCGTTACCGCCCATGTCTGGAAGATTTCATCCAGTTCCTGATCTGCGAGTGCAACTTCGACTTTGTAACCGACTGGCGAGCTAAGGTCGAGGCGGGGCGCGAGCTCTGGCGTTGCCGCCAGGCTGCCGCCGTCACACGGGACGCCCCCGAGGAGGCCGCCCGGGTTCTTCGCGAGTTGGGTTACACCGTCCAGGCACCCGATCTGCTTCCGCAATCGAGGGCAGTCGCCCTCCGCAACTGGTAACCGGTCGTCGTGTCGGAGATCTTCGCCGAGCAGTCCACCGCCGTAGCGAACGCGGTACTCGGCGTCTTCGCAACCGTTACGGCGGTCCTGGCCGGGCTCGCCTTCCAAAAGCAGGCCAGGGAAGTCAGAGATCAGGCCGGCATGCTCGACTTGCGGCGCAGGCAGCTCGCCGAACAGGAGAAGACTAGCGCGGAGCAGGCTAAGGTCCTCAAGCTGCAGGCCGAGGAGCTCCAGGAGTCGTTGCCCAGCTTGATGGCAGGCGCTGCGCTGTAGGGGCTGGCGACCAGCGCGAACGCGGTCACCTGCGCGTCACCGCCCAGGCCATCGCCTGGCGCGAGCAACAGTAACCGCACGTCCCGGCGACTCCGCTCGTCATGAAAACTTACGCTACGCTGCTTGCCGGCCAAGGTGTACTGACTTGGCGGGGTGATCGCGCGGTATTTGCCGGTTTTGCACCCCCGCAAATTCGGTATATGCCTGCCGGCAGGCAGGGACTCGTGCGCGAGGCCGGGCGAGAGGCGGCGCCGGCCCTGCCGCGTGCGTGACCACAGGGGCTGCAGTTGCTCTTGGTGATTTTTGGGTCAATGAGGAAAATAGTCTACAAGCCGAACCGAGCTGCGCCGAAGCGCAGCGCGGCAACAGCTCGCAACGTCCCGCCTCGCGCCCAATCGCCCAGCGCTTTAAGCCCCCTGGTGGCGGACGAACTGAGGAAGCTTGCGGAACTGCGAGACTCGGGTGTTCTCACCGACGCCGAGTCCACGGCGCAGGAGAACAGGTTGCTGAGTTAGCGCGCCTGATGCGCCTGCGCTCCTGGGCGCATCCCGCCCAACACCGCCGCGTCGTAGGCGGGCACAGGCAGCGTAAGCGACCAGGCGGGGGCACTCGGCGAGCACATCGATCCAAGATCTTTCCCGCGCAAACGAGTCGGCTTAGTTTTGTGGCCGGAGGGGTTGCCCGAGGGATGACGGGCGCGGACATTATGGGACAGGTCGGTTACCGGTAGGGCATCCGCGCGAAGGAGACGGAAGTCATGGCAACAGATATTCACGCTGAGCACGTGGGCAGCCTGCTGCGGCAGCCCTGGCTGCTGACCGCCCGGGCCGACTACAAGGCCGGCAAGATCACTGAGGGCGAGCTGCGGGCGACGGAGGACCGCGCGGCGGCGGAGAACATCGAGGTTCAGCGGTCGGCCGGGATCAGGGTCTTCACCGACGGCGAGGTGCGCAGGACCAACTGGATGACCGGCATCCTTGAGTCGATCGGCGGGATGAGCCCGGTCCAGACCCCGGCGGTCACCTGGCACCGGCCGAGCGGAGAGGTCCCGCCGGAGGATGAGACCGACTTCGTGATGACGGCGGCGACGTCGAAGGTGTTCCAGAAGGACCACCTGACCGCCGTCGAGGCCGCGTACATGGCCTCGCACGTGCCTGGCGCGTTCAAGGTCACGATGATGTCGGCGGCGATGGGCGCGATGACGTGGCAGCCCGACGCCTCCGCGGCGGCCTACCCGGACCCGGCCGAACTGGTCAATGACCTGGTGGCGCTGCAAGTAGCCGAGGTCTCCGAGCTCGCCTCTCGCGGGGCGCGCTGGGTGCAGCTCGACTCGCTGTCGTACAACCAGGTGTTCGACGACGAGTTCCGCGCGGCGACACTGAACCCGATGGACCCGAAGATCATCCTCGCCGGCTCGGTCGCGGCGGACATGTCAATCGTGAGCGGGATCAAGGCGGCCAACCCGGGCGTCATCGTCGGGATGCACATCTGCCGTGGCAACAACCGCTCCGCCTACATGGCCAAAGGCGGCTACGAGCCGGTCGCTGAGCAGCTGTTCGGCACCGTGCCCGTGGACCGGTTCCTGCTCGAGTACGACGACGAGCGGTCCGGCGGGTTCGAGCCGCTGCGCTTCGTCCGGCCCGGGGCGGTCGTCGTGCTCGGCCTCGTGTCGTCGAAGACGCCGGTGCTCGAGTCGCAGGACACGCTGCGGCGGCGGATCGACGAGGCGGCCAGGTACGTGCCGCTTGAGAACCTGGCGCTGTCACCGCAGTGCGGGTTCGCCTCCACCTCCGCGGGCAACGTGCTGACGCCGGATGAGCAGAAGGCCAAGCTTGCCCTTGTCGCCGACACGGCGGCGAAGATCTGGGGCTGAGTCACACGTCGTGGCTCAGCGAGGTGTCGTCAACGCGGAACGCCCTGATGTCGGGGATGCGGTGACGCGTCATCTTCGCGACCCACTCCGGATCGCCGATCTGGCTGCGGCCGACCGAGACCAGGTCGAAGTCGCCGCGCTGGAAACGGCGCACTAGCTCGCCGATCCGGCTTGCACCGGTCGGCCGGGCCTCCTGGCCGGTCAGCGTGGCCATCACGTCGACGTCGAGGCCCACGCTGCCAACGGCGATGACGGGCGCGTCGGTGAACGACTTCACCCAGCCCGCCAGGCCGAGATCCGAGCCATCCCACTCGGGTGTCCAGAACCGTCGCGTCGACACGTGGAAGATGTCGGCTCCCGCCGAGCGCAGCATGGAAACCAACTGCCCGAGCTGGCCGGGCTCCTCGACGATCCTGGCGTCGTAGTCTGACTCCTTCCACTGGGAAATGCGGACGGAGATGACGAAGTCAGGGCCGGTTGCCTCGCGCACCGCCTCGGCCACCTCGGCCACGAACGTCGCGCGATCGGTGATCGCCGGCCCGCCGTAGCGGTCGGAGCGCAGGTTGGTCCCCGGCCACAGGAACTGGTCGAGCAGGAAGCCGTGGGCCGAGTGGAGTTCTACGCCGTCGGCGCCGATCTCAGCGGCGTCGAGCGCGCCCTGGACGAAGGCGCGCTTGAGGCCGGCAAGCTCAGCCTCCGTGGCGGCGCGGCCGAACGACTCGCCCGGATGCGCGATGCCAGACGGGCTCAGCGCGACGAATGCCGGGTTGCTTTCCGTGTCGCCGCCGTAGTTGACCGCGCCCTGATGCCAGAGCTGGAGGAACATGGCGCCGCCGGCTTCGTGGACGCCGGCCACGCATGCTCGCCACGCAGCCCGCGTGTCGGGCGAGATCCGCGCGAACGTCGGGTTCTTCGTGGCGCTCGGATGATCGATGGCGCACGACTCGGAGACGACCAGTGCAGCGCCGCCGAGCACGCGGCGGCGGTAGTACTCGCGCAGCCGATGGTCCGGGGCGCCGTCAACGCACCAGTAGCGCTGCATGCCCGGCATGACGAACCGGTTCCGGAGCTGAAGGCCGCGAATCCTGAGCGGCTGGAGAAGCGGTGTGATGTCGTAGTTGGCTGCCGGTGTCGCGGACTCGTCAAGCTCGGTCACGCGCTTCCTCCCGCCGCCGGACCGTTGCGCTTTCAATCATTGCCGCCGATTGCCTTTCCGCCTAGCCTTTCCTCTGCAGGAATCTGAGTCGACGACTTGAACTGCCCTCGAAGTCACTCCGCGTCGCTACGATGGCGCAATGGCGAGAAAAAGCGGTGCCAAAAGGCCGTCCGATGGGGCCGAAGCCATCGATCGCGCCCTGGCTGAGCTATGGACGTCGATTTCCTCCGGTGATGTCCTTAGCGCGGAAATGCAGGCCAGTTCCCTGATCGCCCTTCCGCTGCTGACCGGCGGCACGGACGCGGAGTACGACCTGCTGGCCGCCGCGCTCGTCAGCGCCGCCGAGGCACGGGGTCACGAGCCGGAAGGCGCGGCGTTCCTCCGACTCGTGATGGCGTTCGGCCCACGGGCCGTCAAGCGCCAAGCCAGCCAAGCGCTCGCCGGATTTACCGACGACGGCGTCTATCCGGCGGAGTGGGTAAGCGGCATCGGCAAGCCAGCCCCCGGACAGGCATACCGTGGCCGCGACATGTTCGGCGACCACGAGGTCATCCTCGTGACATTCAGCTACGCGGACGCGGAGCACGCGCTGCTTGTCTCGCTTGACCTCGCCGAACTCCCCACGGTCGTCGCCATGAGCCTGACCACGGACGTCCCCCGGCTGCTGAAGTTCTTCGAGGACAGCGACGATCTCATCGAACGCCTCGAGCCGATCACGCCGTCCGAGGCACGGCGACGCATCGAGGTCCCGCTGGCCCAGGCCGGCCAGGATCCCGACGTCGACCTTGATACCTCCACGCTGCTCGCCTTGCCGTTCGCCCGGTCGCGCGTCCGCCGTCTGCCCACGCCGGAGCCGGGCACGGCGATCACCTACACCGTCGCTGACCGGGCGGCCGCCGTCGACGACTTCCTGCGCAGCCCGGCGGCCGCTGACGCGGGCGATCCGGAGGTGGCGCGATTCTGGGCCCAGGTACTCACCGGGTACAGCAGCCGGGTTGCCGACGAGCCGCCCGCCCAGGCTGGCCGGCACAAACTCGGCGCGGCGCTGCTGGTGCACGTCGCGAGCACGTTTACGCTTTCCGCCGGGCAAATCGACGGGATGCCGCCCGCCGTCACCACGTGGGCCCGCTGGGCCGCGCGCCGGCAGGGCCTCGATGAGGCCGCTACCGAAACCCTCATGGTGCACCTGGCGACAGTCCTCGGTGACTTCCGGGCCGCGTACGACGATCCAGGCAACGTCGTGGCGCGTGGCTACGTGCGCGATATCGCCATGCCAGACGCGGATGCCGCGTGGCTGGCCGACTGCCGGGCCAGGCGGGAACTCGCCGCGCCGCTGCCGGAGAACCGCGACCCCGATGACGCGCCCGTCGACCCGGCCGGCCCGGACGGCCGGGCCGCACTCGTGGCATCCGAGTTCGGGACGTGCGACCTAGAAGGCGCGGACAGCGCCGAGTTCCTCGCCGCGGCGTCGCGTGTCGTCGAGGAACTCTGGCACGACGACCCCCCGGCCACCTGGCAGGCGGGCAAGAGCCTGCTCGCGAAGGGGCACGACTCGCACGACGTCATCCACCTGCTGGCCGAATCCAGAGGTAAGTAGCCGCATTCGGGCCCGGGCGCGGCTGGTCACATGCCGAGCTTGGAGCCGTCTATTACCTGGCTGGCCGGCGGCGCGGTCAGAGTGACGGGAGCGTCAACCGAGAAGGTGATCTTTCCGTACCCGGCTTTCGCCCCCTTGGGGGCGGCTGCCTCGACGGGCTCCGGCTTGCTCGTGTCGGTCACGTACGCCACGCTGCCATCGGAACTGTTAAGCGGCAGAACGCGAATGCCGCCAAGCGTGGTGACCGCGCCCTTGGTGGCGGTCCCGGACGAGCCGTCCGACGTGAGCAGCTGGGATACCTCGCACAGGGTGGCCAGCGACCCCATGCTGGCGTCGCTCGTCGAGACCTCGAGATACCTGCCGTTGACAAGCGCGATGGCCGCGGCCGCATCGGCTCCGGCGTTCGCCTTCCAGAAGTTGTCGTCCGGGTTCAGGTAGATGTTCTTGCCGATCACGATGAGCTTGAAGCTGCCCTTGCTGCCCTCTCCGATCGTCCCCGTGCAGCCATGACCCGGCTTGATGGCGAGGTCGACGGTGTAGCTCTGCTTCGACTGGGTGAGCGATCCCTTGATCGTCAGGCTCGACGAGGCCTGCGCGTCGGCGACGGTCTCCGTCAGCACCTTGGCCGCGGTGAGGCTCGCCAACGGGTCCGTGGTGCTGCTGGCACTGGGGGCAGTGCCAGCGCTTGAGGTAGTACTACTGCCGCAGGCGGCGACCGCCAGGCAACTCACGCCCGCCGCGGCAGCCAATGTCATCCGGACGAAGCCCGGTCGTCCCTCGAACATCATCATCTCCCGTCAGGGCGCGTCAAGGCGCGACATCTTGGCACAGACTGTAGGAGGACTGAATGGCTACTGCGGGATAACTGAGGAAATGAGACCGAATCGAGTAAGCCGCTTACGTTCGGGATAAATCGAGCGGGTTCTCCCTCAGGCGAGGTCCGCTTTGTGGAGTTCGTTGGCGAGTTGCACGCGTGACTGGATGTTGAGTTTGGCGAAGACGGAACGCAAGTGGGTGCCGACCGTGTTGACGGACACGCCCAGCTTGGTGGAGGCCGACTTGTTGGTGTGCCCGGCCCCGATGAGCATCGCGACCCGGCGTTCGGCCGGGGTCAGCGCCGCCCAGCCCGTTGCGGCCCGGGCGGTGGCGGACCATTTGGCGCGGCGGGCGCCGGCCTCGCGCATCACTGCCTGAGCCTCAGCCCGCCGGGCCCAGGCGCCGATCCGGTGGTACTCGTCCCACGCCAGGTCGAGCTGCTCGAGACCGGCCGCGCGCCGGCCCGCGGTGAGCAGCACCCGGCCGTAGGAGTCGGCTCCGAAGGCGCGCAGGATAGGCCGGGGGCTGCGGGCCAGCACCTCGGCGGCCCTGGCCGTGGTGCCGAGATCTCCGCTGCTGCGCCCGCGCACGTTCAGCGCGACGCCCTCGAAGCTGGCCACGCCGGGGTTGCGGGCGGCCGCGGCCTCGGCGATGTCGACGCAGGCGCCGGCGAGCTCGTGATCCCCGGCCAGGGATCCGACCTCGAAGAAAAGGCCGTTCCAGCACGGCCAGAGCGGCCAGTAGCCACGGGACGGCCCGGCCCCCTCGGTCACCGGGCGGAACGAATGAACGGCCGCCTCGAGGTCGCCGCGGGCGGTGGCGACCCAGCCCTCCATGACGGCGAGCCCGGGGCGGCGGACCTCGTCATCGACCCCGGCGAGGCCGGCGGCCTGGTCCAGGAAGGCCGCCGCATGCTCGGTCTCGCCCTGCAAGAGCGCGACGCTGACCCGGATGATGATCGCGTCTATCGCGTGCACGCCGTCGCCGAGCTGCTGCCCGAGCTCGATGAGGGCGCGGGCGCCCGCGTCGGCGTCGTCGAGGCGGCCCAGGTTGAAGTCCTGCCACAGCTGCGCGCAGGCCAGGCTCGGCAGGACCGCCTGGGTCGTGTCGTGGCCGTCGGCCCTGGCCTTATCCAGCAGCATCTGGGCGTGCTCGTACCGGTCGAGGAACTGCAGGGCCATGACCTCTTCGGCGAGGCAGGACACGTCGCTCAGCGAGCGCAGTTCGCGGAAGTGCCGCAACGCGTCCCCGTGGCGGGCCTCGCTGCGAGCGGCCTCTCCGGATGCCTGCAGGGCCAGCGCGATGGCCTCGCGGTCTCCGGTCGTCCGGGCGTAGGCGAGGGCCGCGGCCGCCTCGCGCGCGGCCGAGTCTCCGTCTTCCAGCCGGGTGCCCGCCAGCGCGCGTGCCCCGCGCAGGCGCGCGGTGAAGCAGTCGTCCAGACCGGCGAGCTTCAAAGCCCGCTCGGTGCGTGCGATCAGTTCGCTGATCCGCCCGCCCAGCCACAGCGCCTGGGCGGCCTCGGTCTCCACCCGCCCGATCACCTCGCTGTCGTCGCAGCGGGCGAGGACGTGCTCGGCGACCGCCATGGCCTCGGCCGGGCGCTGAGTCCGGGACAGCACGGAAAGACAGCGCAGGCTCAACTCCCGCCATCCCGCCTGGACCGGACTTATCGTACGGAACGCCAGCGCGGCCAGCTCCCCGGCGTCATCGGCGCTGGCCGGCACGAGCATCTCGGCGGCCGCGATCAGGATGCTCGCGCCGGCCACGTCGCCTGGCACGGCCGCCGC
>JAWWPV010000477.1:0-4039 GCA_033854775.1 Trebonia sp. | reverse complement strand
CCGCGGAATCGGACTGCAACGGCTTGTCGATTCCCCGGCCGTCGATACCGAACGACTGCGCCGGTCGATCACCGAGTACTGGCGCCGGGCGCTGACTGTCCCGCAGCCTCCTGCATAGCGGCGGCCGCGGGGACCACGCAGGAGCCCCGCAGATCACCCGGTTATGCCTCAAGTCACGGGTCCATGATCGCCAATTTCCCGGTAAGAATGAGGCGGGTCAGTACGCGCACCGAAGCCGATCGCCAATCACGAAACGTAACCGCGCTACTGACCTTCCGACGCGGCCGAATAACGCCCGAACGCCGACTCGGGCGGTCGTTTCGCCTTCTCCGGCTACTCAGATCTGCCGGTTCTGCGCGAGCCGCACAGAGACGGCCCGGTGTCGCGGAATGTCCTGGCGCCCGGCAGCACGGTCCTATTTTACCTAGAATGGTCCAGTCCAAGCCAAAAGGAGGGCGTTCTCATGCCCCACGGACTGACGAGTGACTCGGTTCACGAAGGAGACGAGCAGCCGCCTGGCATCGACGTCACCGTCGCCCACAACGCCCGTGTGTGGAACTACTGGCTTGACGGCAAGGATCACTTCGAGGTCGACCGGGCGGCGGGGGACCAGGTCCGGGCAATGCACCCGAGCATCGTACAGGTGGCCAGGGCCGACCGGGCGTTCCTCGGCCGCGTGGTCCGCTTCCTGGCCGGCGAGGCCGGGGTACGGCAGTTCCTGGACATCGGGACCGGCCTGCCGACGGCCGAGAACACGCACCAGGTCGCCGAGGTCGTCGCCCCCGCGGTCAGAGTTGTCTACGTCGACAACGATCCCATCGTCTTGGCGCACGCCCGGGCGCTGCTGACCACCGCGCCGCCCGCGGTCACGAGCTACGTGGACGCCGACGTGCATGATCCGGACGCGATCCTGCGGGCCGCGGCGAGAACGCTCGACTTCGGCGAGCCGATCGCGATCATGATGCTGGGGATCCTGAATTTCGTGCTGGACAACGCGGAAGCGAAGACCATCGTGGAGCGCCTGCTGGACGCCGTCGCGCCCGGCAGCTACCTGGCGTTGTCGCACCCGACCCTGGAACTCGGCGGTGAGGGCAACGCCGAGGCCATGCGGTTCTGGAACGAGCACGCCAGGCCGCCTATCCGGGCACGCGGCGCCGAGGAGATCAGGCAGTTCCTGACAGGGCTGGACCTGGTCGACCCCGGTCTGGTCTCCTGCGCGCTCTGGCGCCCGGACGTCCCTGCCGCCGCTATCCCGCACTACGGGGTTGCCGCCATCAAGCCAGGTAGATTACCGGCCTGATGGCGGGCCGCCGCGTTTAGCCCCGGCCAAAGCTGGCTCACGGGGCGCGCGGAAGCGTTACCGGTGGCAGCCGCCGTCCCTGTTCGGCCGGATGTGGGGCCGGGAGGTGTCGGTGGTGCCGCGCCAGGCGTAGGGGTCTTGGCCGGCGACCATGACGATGTCGCGGCTGTCCCACTTGGCAACGTGGACGTCGGTGGGAGGGCGAGTCCACGGCAGCAGTGACTGTGCGCTCATGTAGTGGTTGACCAGCGCCCGGCGGAGCCCGCTGCGCGCCGTGTTGGGAAGCGAGCGGTGCAGCAGGTAGCCGTTGAACAGCACCACGGATCCGGCGGCGACCTGCACGGGGACCGCGTCGGCGTCCCGGTACGGGAAGTCGTACGCCTCGACCGTGCAGTCGAAGCGCGGGTCGTCTTGATCGTGGTCTGGGTAGATCACGCCGCGGCGGTGCGAGCCGGGCAGTACCCACAGGCAACCGTTTTCGGTGGTGGCGTCGTCCAGCGCGATCCACGCCGCGGTCAGCGACCGGTCCCTGGTGGGGATGAAAAACTCGTCCTGGTGCGGATGCTCGTGACCGTGCGCAGCGTCCACGCCGCCCGACAGGCGCGGGTTACGGGCGGGCCGGCCGCCGACGGCCGCGGGATGCCATTCCGCTCCGACCCCGGTCCGGCCAGCGTGCCGGTGCTACACCGACCTCCTAACCGGCGGCTCTCGTCGCAGTGAGCCTGGGCGGGTCAGCATGAGCACCGGAATCTGCCGCGTGGTCGTGGCCTGGTATTCGCCGATGGAGGGATACTGCGCGACCAGCTTCGGCCACAGCCCGGCGCGGGCGGTATCGTCCAGCTCCTCCGCCAGTACCGTGAACGTCTGGGTACCCACCTCGACTTCGATCCTGGGGTTGGCCTTGAGGTTGTAGTACCAGTCTGGGTGGGCTGGCGACCCTCCATTAGAGGCGACGATCGCGAAGCGGCCGTCTCCCTGAGGGGAACAGCCCAGCGGGGTGACGTGCTCGGTCTCGGACCTGGCGCCGATGTGGTGGATGAGAATCAGCGTGGTGCCGGCCCATGGCCCGCCGACGCGTCCGCCGTTCGCCCGGAACTCCTCGATCATCTTGGTATTAAAGTCGCTGGCCTCACCCGGAGCCGAGTCCGCCACGATCTCCTCCCGTGCCTTAGACGTACTCGTCATGGCGGCGGATCCAGGTCTGGAACGCGTCGCCCTCGTCGCGTCCCTTCGGCGTCCGGTCGAGGATCGGGTAGTAGCCCATGAGGAACTCGACCCCGCGGCCCGCGGTCGCATAGGTCTGGTAGACGGTGCCGTCCTGGAGCGTGAAGGCGCTCATCGCCGGTGATTCGGAGAGGTATCCGGAGACATTGGTCCCGGTCGCGGCCGCGTTCTGACCCACGATCGGCGGCAGCCCGCCCTCGTCGAGGCCCCATGAACGCACTTGCTCCTCGGTGTAGGAGGCGCCGAAGTCGAAGTTGAAGTCGGTGTCCGCCGATGAGACCCAGGGAAGGCTCCAGCCCATCCTCTGCTTGTACGCCCACAGCTTCGCCAGCGGAGCCTGCGAAACGAGCAGCAGGGATACGTCGCGGGCATGAAGGTGCGGCAGGAGGCCGTCTAGTCCATCGGCCATCGACGAGTTGACCGGGCACCCCGCCTCGTAGCTTGGTCCGAACATGAAGTGGTAGATCAGCAGCTGTGAGCGGCCGTCGAAGAGCTCGGCCAGGGTCCGCGTCCCGTCGTCGGTGTCGAACCGGTACTCCTTCTCGATCGCGACCCAGGGCAGCTCGCGGCGCTGGCGCGCCAGCTCGTCCGCCACCCGGGTGTGCTCCTTCTCGCGCTTAAGCAACTCGTCACGAGCGGCCTGCCACTCCTCACGGCCGATAACCTTGTGATCCGTCATCGCGTCTTGTCTCCTTTTCCGAGCTCCGCGCCGCTTGTCTGGCGGCCTACTGATATAGACCAGCCGGATTCGCGGGAATCGCCGCGGACCGGCCTGCGCCGCGGGCCCGGTTCAGGCGTCTCGGGACCCACGCGCGGCCGGCGGGCGCCACATGCGACCGAGATGTCCCAGCCGTGGACGGCGATCTCGATGGCTCCGGTCACCGCGACCATGTTCGCGGTCAGCTGCGGTCCCGCCGCGCCTATTGCGGGCCGGGCCGCCTGCGCCTGGTCGCCTGGGGGAACTGGGGGCCAGCAGGCCCGGACCGTGCCCTGACGCCGGTGTTGTGGACCTCTTCACCGCAGGCGGCGCAGCGGATCTGCTGGTGGATCTCGCCGCCGCACGCGGTGTGCTCGTAGATGATCGGCGGGCCGTTCGGCGCGGCGTGCCGGTCGCCCCAGATGCTGAGGGCGACGATCACAGGCGCAAGATCGCGGCCCGTGCCGGTGGCGGGTGCTCGTAGTGTGCTCTGGATGCTCTGAATACCGCCGCCGCCGCTTCATTAGGCCGGCGGCGACGAAGCCGTCGAGCCGGCCGCCAGGAGGTTGGGCGCCACGGCGAGGCTTCGCCGGAAGTCGCCGAAGCGGCTGCACCCGGCGAACAGGGCGTCGCGGATGATCAGCAGGCTCCAGCGCTCGCCCACCAGTTCTAGGGCACGCGCCGCCGAGCAGTCTGCGCGTCATAGGTGCGGCGGCCGGCGCAGGTAGCCCGCTCGCGAGTGCGTGGCTGAGGTCTCCGGTGGTCGGGCGCTCGCGTCCCGTGCCCGTGCCCTCCGCTCCAGGCGCAGAGCGCCTTCC
>JAWWPV010000476.1:0-3702 GCA_033854775.1 Trebonia sp. | reverse complement strand
GGGGTCAGGCACGAACTCTTTTATCGTGGCGACCCTGACCCGTCAGCGGGGCGGAGGTCAGGATAAAGGGGTTCGCCGACTACCGTTATGGCTGTCGCCCGCACCGGGGGCGGCAGCGCAAGGATGGAGCACAGTGAACCCCGTGGTCATGACCGTCACGCTGGTCACCCAGGACGGCGTCCCGATCGACGCCGTGCATCTGCCCCCGCAGGGGCGGCCCGAGCCGGATCAGCTGGCGTCCCGCCGGCGGGACCTGGCGCTCGTCATCGCGCACGGGTTCACCATGACCTGGCAGCGCCCGATGATCTGGAAGCTCGTGCGGCGGTTCAACCAGCACGCCGGCGTGGTCACCTTCGACTTCCGCGGCCACGGCCGGTCCGGCGGCCTGTCGACGCTTGGCGACAAGGAGATCGACGACCTCGACGTGGCCGTCGGGTACGCGCGCGAGCTCGGCTACCAGCGCGTCGTGACGATCGGTTTCTCGATGGGCGGCTCCGTGGTGCTGCGCCAGGCGGCGCTGCGCGGCGGCGTGGACGCGGTCATCTCGGTGAGCAGCCCTGGCCGCTGGTTCTACCGGGGCACCGTAGCGATGCGGCGGGTCCACCTGGCGGCGGAAAGGCGCCTCGGCCGGGCGTTCAGCAAGTACGCGCTGAACACCAGGATCTCCCCGGAAGGCTGGCCCACCCCCGACCCGATACCGCCCGCCGAGGCGGCGGCCCGCATCTCGCCCACGCCGCTGCTGATCGTCCACGGCGACCGGGACATCTACTTCCCGCCCGACCACGGCCAGGAGCTCTACGACGCCGCCAGGGAGCCCAAGGAACTGTGGCTGATCCCGGGCTTCGGCCACGCCGAACGCCACACCGACGACGCACTCGTCGACCGCATCGCCGCCTGGGCCGACAAGGCCTCCGCTGTTTCCCCGAACGAGGGCACGTCCCGCGCGGAAGAGCACACCGCCAGCTAGCCCCGGGCTACCAGCTGGTGGGGACCGGCATGCCCTCGGTGTAGCCGGAGGCGCTCTGCACGCCGACGACGGCACGCTCGGCGAACGACGGCAGGTCTGGCGCGCCCGCGTACGTGCACGAGGACCGCACGCCCGCCACGATCATGTCCAGCAGGTCCTCCACCCCGGGCCGCGCCGCGTCCAGGTACATCCGCGCCGAGGAGATCCCCTCCTCGAACAGCTCCTTGCGTGCCCGCTCGTACGCGGAGTCGGACGCCGTGCGCACCCGCACCGCCCGCGCCGACGCCATGCCGAAGCTCTCCTTGTACAACTTGCCGCCCGGATCGCGGAACGTGTCACCAGGCGACTCATACGTGCCCGCGAACCACGACCCGATCATGACCGACGACGCGCCCGCGGCGAGGGCAAGCGCGACGTCACGCGGGTGCCGCACGCCGCCGTCCGCCCAGACGTGCGCCCCCAGGGCCGAGGCCGCCGTGGCGCATTCCAGGACCGCGGAGAACTGCGGTCGCCCGACCCCGGTCATCATCCGGGTGGTGCACATCGCGCCGGGGCCGACTCCCACCTTGATGATGTCCGCGCCCGCCGCGACGAGGTCGGCGACACCTTCCGCGGTCACGACGTTCCCCGCCACGACGGGGACCGACGGCGAAAGCGCGCGGATCGCGCGCAGCGCGCCGAGCATCTTCTCCTGGTGCCCGTGCGCGGTGTCCACGACGAGGACGTCGATCTCCGCGTCCAGCAGCTGCTTCGCCTTGGCCGCGACATCCCCGTTGACCCCGACCGCGGCGCCGATCCGCAGCCGTCCGCGCGCGTCGGTGGCGGGGGAGTACAGGGTCGCCCGCAGGGCCCCGGTCCGCGTCAGGATCCCCACGCACTCGCCGCTCGCCGAGACGACGGGCGCAAGCCGGTGCCGTCCGGAGTGCATCAGGTCGAACGCCTCGGCAGGCGGCGTCCCGGCCGGCAGCGTGAACGGGTCGGCGGACATGACGGTCGACAGCTGCGCGAAGCGGTCCGCTCCCGCGCAGTCCGCCTCGGTGACCACGCCGACCGGCGCACCGCCCGCGTCGAGGACCACCACCGCGCCGTGCGCCCGCTTGGGCAGCAGCGCGAGGGCATCGCCGACGGTGTCGGCGGGCTCCAGGGTGATCGCGGTGTCGACGACGAGGTCGCGGGTCTTCACCCAGGCCACGACGTCGGCGACGACGTCGGCGGGAATGTCCTGCGGCAGGATCGCCAGTCCGCCGCGCCGCGCGATGGTCTCGGCCATGCGGCGCCCGGAGACGGCGGTCATGTTCGCCGCGACGATGGGGATGGTGGCACCGCTGCCGTCCCGCGTGGTCAGGTCGACGTCAAGCCGCGACCCGACGGCGGACCGCGCGGGCACCATGAAAACGTCGCTGTAGGTCAGGTCGGTGGCGGGCGGGGTGTCATGAAGGAAACGCACGTTCCTAATTGTTACCTTAACTTCCCGCTCGCCAACCAATCAGCGGCCGTCCGCTCGGCCCAGGCGACGATGACCCGGACCGGAGGGGCTACCTGATCACGAGGCCGAAGGCCGCGAACAGGATGTCCGCGATCTTGTCCGCCATCAGGTCCTCGGGCAGTTGCACCTCGGTGGTCATCACGAAGTTGACCCGCTCGAGCATCATCAGGCAGGCGAACGCGGTCAGCTCGGCGTTCTCCTGATGGTGGCCCGCCGCCACGGCGGCCGCGGTCATCCCGGTGGTCATCGCCTCGGTGAGGCTGAAGAACAGCTGGAGCGCTTCGGCGAACATCTCGCCGGGCGCGTTCGCCGAGCTGAGCGTGCGCAGCACGGTGCCGTGCGCCGCGTAGGCGGCGGCGAACTTCCGCACCCATGCCCGCAGCAGCCGCAGCCCGGTGTCGTCGCTCGTGACCACGGGGAAGTCGCCCGCGACGACCTGCATATCGTGCAGCGTGTCCCGCAGCAGCGCCTTGAACAGGTCCTCCTTGTTCGCGAAGTACAGGTAGAACGTCCCGTGCGAGATCCCCGCCCGCTTCACGACGTCGTCGACGCGAACCCCGGCGAACCCGCGCTCCTCGAACTCGGTTATGCCGGCCTCGAGCAGCTTGCGCACGGTCTCCCGCCCCTGCGCCCGCAGCTCGCGGTCCTGTGCGGGCGTGCCGCCGCCGAGCGACGGCCGTCCCTGCGGCTTGCGCGCGGAACGGCCACCCGCGCTCTTGCGGCCGCCGCCGTGTCCCTGGCCAGCACTGTGTCCCTGGCCAGCACTGTGTCCCTGGACAGCACTGGGGCTGGTCCCCGGGGTTGGGTCGGAGCCGTCCGCCGCGTCAGGACTGAGCTGCTGGCCAGCAACGGGCGTTTCCGCCGGCGGCCGGACGGGCCCGCGGACCGCGCCGGCCCTCGCCCGGGCGGGACTCCGGTCTGCCTCCTGCGTCATAGTCGAAGCGTAGCCGTAGCCGGAGGAGTTACTGCGATTACCGTCAGATGCGTCTCCACTGCCCTGCCCGTGATCTTGATAACAGCAAGAAGCATAATTTCGCGGTGATTCGGTCGTGACGCGGGGGACCCGTTTCTATAGGGTTGGGTCACTGTGAGGCTGCCGTTGATTCGACGCCAATCGTTGCTGACCGTCGCGGGCGGGGTGGTAGCGGCCGGCGCAGCCGTTGCCGCCACCGTCGCGGTGCTCAGCGGCGGCCACAGCGCGGCAGGCGGCGCGCAGGCCGCCTCGTCGGTCGCCCACGCGGCCCTGAGC
>JAWWPV010000475.1:0-5798 GCA_033854775.1 Trebonia sp. | reverse complement strand
TCTTCGACCAGCTGCCGCAGCGCCGGGGTGACCTCCGGCCTGGCCGGCGCTCGCGCGCGGGTGGCCGGCGGCACTTCAGCCAGCGTGAACAGGTACGCGCGTTCGTCGGGCGTGAGTTGCAGCGCGTGTGCGAGGGCATCGAGCACCGGGCGCGAGACGCGGCGGGTGCGGCCCTGCTCGAGCCGTACGACGTAGTCGACGCTCACGTTGGCGAGCTGTGCGAGTTCCTCGCGGCGCAGGCCCGGCACCCTGCGCAGCCGGCCGTCGTCCGGCAGCCCCGCCTGGCGCGGGTCCAGGCTGGCGCGGCGGGCGCGCAGCAGGTCGCCTAGCTCATTACCGCTCGAGGCGGCGTCAGCGGGTTCCACGATTCAAAGTATCCGCCTAGGCATGAGGCTATGTGCCTGGTACTGGCTTGCATAGGCAAAGCTCTCCCTGGTTCCTAGGGACGACTGCGATTTAGGTTGGTATGTGTGGCCGATCGACTTCCTCGGCCGCGGGAACTCCGTCTCATGGGGTCCCGCCCAGTCTCCGCAGGGGAGCATCATCATGAGGACAGACGTCACCTTTCCTAGTTCCGGCCTGAACCTCGCCGGACACCTGTATCTGCCCGACGACCAGCCTGACGGGCGTCGTCCCGCCATCGTCGTTTCGCATCCTGCCAGCGCCGTCAAGGAACAAGCAGCTGGGCTGTATGCCGAGCGCCTGGCGCGCGAAGGCTTCGTCACCCTCGCGTTCGACGCCGCCTACCAGGGCGAGAGCGAGGGCGAGCCGCGCGGGCTCGAGGACCCAGCCCACCGGATCGAGGACATCAAGGCCGCCGTGTCGTTGCTCAGCATGCGCGACGAGGTGGACGCTGAGCGCATCGGCGCGCTCGGTATCTGCGCCTCCGGCGGCTACGTGATCCCCGCCTCGGCCACCGACCACCGCGTCAAGGCCGTCGCGACCGTCAGCGCCGCCGATATCGGCCGCCAGTTCCGCGAGGGCGCCGACGGCCAGCAAGATCCGGCCGTCATCCAGGGCATGCTCGACGACTCCGCCGCGGCTCGCACCGCCGAGGCGCGCGGCGAGGGCTCGCGGACATTCCCGATCTTCCCTGATAGCGAGGAGGCGGCTCGCGCGGGACTGAACTCGCAGAAGGGTCTTTCTGATGCGCTCGGCCGACACATCTTCGAGGGCTGGGAGTACTACTGCACCGACAGGGGGTACCACCCGCGCTCGGCCAAGGTCGTCACCTGGACCAGCATGGACCGCATCGTGTACTTCGATGCCTTCCGGTTCATCGCCCTGATCGCGCCCCGCCCGCTGCTCATGATCGTCGGGAGAGAGGCCGTCACCTCATACATGACAACCGAGGCGTTCTGGAACGCCCAGGAGCCCAAGGAGCTCTTCTGGATCGACGGGGCCACCCACGTCGCGCTGTACGACAAGGACGACTACGTGGCCCCCGCCATCGCCAAGCTCACCACATTCTTCCGCGCACATTTGGCCACGACGAAGTGGGACCGCGACCGCATGGCAGTGACCTAGGACGGCGCTGATTTGGTACCGGCTGCTGGCCGACTACGACCCGATGCTCGCCGTCTACCAGGCTCCGGTGGCTGTCGCAAAGGCAGTGAGTGTCCGTCAGCTCTGGCCCGCCTGGCATCAGCAGACACCAGCGGGCCAGAGCGTACCGGCCCTGGCACGCGGGGCCGGCGGAGGTTGCTGATCGTCACGGCGTCCCTGCCGCGACGATCGGATGGTCAGGATGTCGATATTTCGGCGCGATCGATGATGACGTAGTAGTCGCTGGAGGCGGGGTTCTTTGTGCCCGTGACCCTGATCTTGAGGGTATGGACCCCGGCGGGGAGCACCGGGCTCGTCCAGACGAGCACATCTCCGATCCGGCTGGGGCTGTAAAGGTCGACCAGGGTTTCCGGGCCGCCGTCGATGGATACGGCGGCGATGCCGTGCTTGCTGTCGGTGACGGCGTGGTAGGCGATCTGCGTGCCGTTGAAGGTCATGGTGGCGTAGTCGCCGGTGGTCAGGTCGTAGCTGTTGGTGCCGTCGTAGGGGTTCGCCGGAGCGCCTTCGCCGCTGGCGTGGCCCCAGCCGCCGCCGACGTAATTTAACTGGTCGGTGCCGGTGCCCTGGACAGTGTCGTCCACCTCGACGTACGGCGGCGGGGGGCCTGTTATGTCGGCGTCATCGACCGCGATCTGGCTGCCGGAAGATGCCGGGTCGCTGGTTCCGGTTACGCGCAGCGTGAAGGTGTGGGTTCCCGTGGGCAGCACGGGGCTGGTCCACAAGAGCACGTCACCGGTCTGGGCCGGGCTGTAGAAATCGATCGTGGCGGTTGTGTGCCCGTCGAGGGAGACGGTCGCCTGGCCGCCGTCTGGCGCGGTGACGCCGTAGAAGCGGAGTTGGGTGCCGTTGAAGGTCATCGACGCCGTGTCTCCCGTGGTGCTGTCGGTGCTCACGGTGCCCTGGTAGGGCTGGCCGGGCGGTGTCAGGGCTACTGCCTGGTGGCTCCATCCGGTGCCGGAGTAGCTGAACCGGTCGATGCCGGTGCCCTGCTGGGCGTCGTCGATGGTGTAGCTGGGCGGCGGCTGGGCCGCGGCGAGGTTGAAGTATTCGTCGGTTTCGCGGAAGAGAGTGCCCTGGCCGGGCTTGCTGGTGGTGAGGACCAGGTACAGCCGCGAGCCGGTTGTCGGCGCCGTGAAACTGATCTGGGGCGACACGTG
The DNA here is from genome assembly GCA_033854775.1 of Trebonia sp. Classification (GTDB taxonomy): domain Bacteria; phylum Actinomycetota; class Actinomycetes; order Streptosporangiales; family Streptosporangiaceae; genus Trebonia. The sequence goes on along the minus strand of JAWWPV010000475.1, from coordinate 3,075 downwards.
GGAGCCCAGCGGTATGTTCAGCGGAAGGGTCCCGCTCGCCGTGACCGGCCCGGTCGCCGAGCCGAGGCGGGCTTGCCAGGTCACGTCGGCGCGCGTGCCGGCGAACGTGTCATTGAAGACATCGAGAGTGCGGGTGACCTGGCTCCCGTAGGTGAGGGTGGGCTGGTCGGGATGGTGCGGGCTCGGCCAGCCGCCGTCGGCGTCGGAGTTGTGGTTGAAGGCCCAGTAGCCGGTGTCGGCGACGAGAACCGGGTTGAAGGCCGCCTGCACGCGCTGGATCTGCGGGTTAGCCCATGGGTCGGGCAAGTTGTTGGCTCCGTAGACCGGCGGGCGTCCCTCCTCGGTGGTGAAGTCGGTGGTCTTCACCCCTGGCACGAATCCGGCCCACGCGGAAAGCAGCGTGTAGGGCCGCAGGTCTGAGGCGTTCTCGGCCCGCATGGCCTCGGTGGCGGTGGCGAACCAGGTGAACCCCTGAACGGTGCTGCAGGCCGGCCAGATGTACTCACCCTGCCCGAATGGGCGGTTATCTTGCGGGAGGACCTGGTCGGTATACACGCCGAGGCCGCCGACGTAATGAGGGATCGCGTTGAAGTTCGGCTGGCTCATATCTGGGTAAGTGCTGGGCGTTTCGCCGTCGACGCTGATCGGCCGGGTCGTATCGACCGCCATTATCGCGTTGTAAAGGTCCTGGATGAACTGCTCGGATGCGCCGAAGGGCTCGTTGGCTTCGCTCCACCGCACTATGGCGGGATGGTTCCGGTCCCGCAGCGCCAGGTCCCGGGCGTGCTCGACCATGTAGTCGTGACCTGCGACGAAGTCCTGGCCGTTGTTCGAACCGCGGATCGCGGTCTCGTCGATGACCATGAGGCCCATTTCGTCGGCCATGTCCAGCATGTACGGCGTCGCGGGCTCTTGATGGATGCGCACGACGTTGTAGTTCAGCCGCTCGTAGTTGTCCACCGCTTGCGGCCAGCCGGGGTTCCCGTTGCCCGGCGGCAGGAACCCGGGCAACGTGTCATAAGCGTCTCCCTGGCCAGAATTGTTCACCCGGTCATAGTCGGCGCCCTGGAGGTCATCGCCGCGGAAGTTCACCCGCACGCCGTTGAGGTAGTAATACGGGTCACGCTGGTCGACCTCCCGGAAGCCGAAACGGTAGGTCGCGCTGTCCTTAAGGCCCGCATCGCCTTGCACAGACAGGTGCAGCAGGTGCAGTTGTGCCCGGTAATGGGGCCGGTACGGCACGTTTGGCCACCAGTAGGAGGCGGAGCCGAGAGTCCACGGAACCGTGACAGTGACCTCCTGCGTGGCATTCGCCGGGACGGTGACCCTGCGGCCCTCGATGGCCGGGTAGGTCCATCCGGCGTGATTCCACGACGTCAGATGGCCAGTCAGCGTCACCGTCTGCGGCGTGTCGCCGGTGTTCGCCAGTGATACGTCGTAGCTGAGCCTGTGATTGGTCACAGACGTCTGGATAAATGTGTCAGCGATGTGGACCTGCGGGTAGACGCGCAGGTAGACAGAGCGGAAGATGCCCTGCGGCACCGCCTCCGACCACTCCGCGGCGTCCGGTACCAGGTACTTGCCGTTAGCCGGGTTGATCAGCGCCTTGCGGCCCTTCACATCCACGCTGATCGTGTACGTATGCCCGGGCTGGACATAAGGGGTCAGGTCGAAGGCCGACGGCGTGAAGGATGTCGTGTTGGTGCCGACCTTCACCCCGTCGACGTAGAGAGTGGCCTGATGGTTGACCGCCCCAAAGATGATCTTGTCTACCTGGGGAGTACCGGTGTGCGGGATGGTGATCTGGCGCGAGTACGTGGCCTCGGCGACGTTCGTGAACCCTTGCTTGTACCAGCCGCCGCCCGGCACGGAGATGGTGGTCTGGGTGCCACCCGCCGGGCTGAAATTCCACGTTCCCGCGAGATCGACCGACCTGATCGCCCCGTTCTGCGACTCCGGGCCATCGAGCAGCGAGTACGCACGGCCCGCCGCCGGAAGATCGAAAGTGGGCGCAGAGCCAGCGGAAGACGCCACGATCGCAGGCGATGTACGCGCAAGTGCCGCCGGGCCAGACGACACCACACACGCGACAGCCGCCAGGGCCGTACCGAGTAACACAGCCCCGCCGCGCCACCACCGCCATGCCTTGGTCACAGGTCCACAACGTTGTGACATGACCGTACATCCTCCCGTTGTTAACGCTCACATTGCTAATTTGGGAACATAATCGCACTTATCCATCCATCCGTCCATGCTTCGAGCCGGGCGAGTGGTGCGTGCGGAGTGGGAGCCAGCTGAGCTGATCGACTCATGGATGACTAAGCATCAGTCAGCGGGTTCCTGAGTCTGTCCGTGGCTGCCTGCCGAGCCCGCAGCTAGCCAGAGCCCCGGCGCTGTCGCGGAAGCTCGCGCTATCGCGCCCAGGCCCCGGACCGGCCGGTCCCCTGCCACCCCGGTGATCGGCCGATCCGCAGCGCTTGCTCGACGTCATCGGACCGGCAGTCTCGGTCGCGTCGAGGTCACCGACCGCGACGACATGCCGCCCGGACTTCACGATCCACGTGCCGAGGCCCGGCGGGCCGAGGCAGTGCCCGGCCCGTCAGCGGCCGGTGTCGTGCCCGAGGCCGCCGGGCAGCGGGACGCGGTCAGCCGCGCAGTCGCACGCGATAAACCCGTGGCGACGTCGGTGGTCATCCCACGACAATGGCCGGTGTGGAGGAGGTCGAGGTCGTCGTCGCCCATCACGAGCGCGCGACCCTGCGCGTCGGCGACGTGTTCCTGAAGATCGACGCTGATCAGACGCGCACCGACGTCGAGGTCGAGGCGATGGCCATGGCGCCGGTCCCGACTCCGGAGGTCCGGTGGCGGAAGCCGCCCGTGCTCGCGCTCGCCGCCCTCCCAGGGACGGCACTCGGCCGCCTCGGCGAGCCGTCGACCGCGTCGCCGGCGGCGTGGGCCGCGGCGGGTGCCGCCGCACGGATGCTGCACGACGCGCCGCTGCCGCCGTGGCCCGGCCGGAGCCTCGATGAGATCGCATCGCACCTCGACGGCGAATGCGAGTGGCTCGTCACCAAC
>JAWWPV010000474.1:0-4216 GCA_033854775.1 Trebonia sp. | reverse complement strand
GACCCCGGGACTGAAGACCGGCGACAGCGCCGAAGCCAGGGCGTTGACGGCGAGTACGTCCAGGTGGCGGTTCTGGACGAACGCCGGGGTGCCCGGCCAGGCTGCGATCAGCTGCTCGATGGAGGGCGGGGCGTGCTCAACCTGCGCACGGCGCCGCGCCGCCGCCTCCGGCTGCGCCAGGACGTGCAGGTAGGCGGTGGCGTCCTCGTCGAGTTGCAGCGCGCGGGCCACGGCGTCGATCACCTGCGGCGAGGGGTGCTGGTCGTGGCCCTGTTCCAGCCGCAGGTAATACTCCGAGCTGATGCCGGCCAGGGTCGCCAGCTCCGCACGCCGCAGCCCGGGAACGCGCCGGCGGCCGACGGTGGCCAGCCCGGCATCCTCCGGCCGGACCAGTGCCCGCCGTGCCCGCAGGTACTCACCAAGGCCTGTGCTCCGCGTCATCACGTCAACCCTACGTAGCCGCTCCTCACAGCATGTCCCTGTCAGTGCCAGCATAAGGAGAGGGCTGGCTAACGACACGCACTCGGCTCATTGTCGGTTGCATGCACGCGATGATCGTCGGCGAGTTCGGCGGACCAGAGGTCCTGGTCCCGGCGGAGTTGCCTGACCCGAAGCCCGGACCTGGGCAGATCAGCATCGACACCAGCCATGCCGCGGTCGGCCTGGTCGACGCCTTCTTCCGCCGCGGCGACCGGGCCGGCCAGCCCGGATACCCCCGGCCACCCTTCGTGCCCGGTCTCGAAGTCGCCGGAACGGTCCGTGACCTGGGCGACGGCGTGACCGAGTTCCAGGTCGGCGAGCCGGTCGTGACGCTGTCCCAGATGTCTTTGGGCGGGTACGCCACGGTGACCCTGGCCGACGCCGCCATGACCGTGTCCCTGAAAAACCGCGGTGTGGACCCCGTCCAGGCCGTCGCGGTCCTGCCGAACGCGAGCACGGCCTACCTGTCGCTCACCCGGGTGGCTCACCTCCGGGCGGGGGAGACGGTACTGGTGCACGGGGCGGCCGGCGGCCTGGCCGCCGCGTTCCCTGCGGTCGCCCGCTCGCTGGGCGCCTCCCACGTCATTGGCACGGTCTCCTCGCAGGCCAGGATCGCGGACACCAAGCACCTGGACTACGACGAGGTGGTCACCAGCGACCAGTTCGTCAAGGCTCTGGACGGCCGCCCGGTCGATGTCGTGGTCGACCCCGTCGGCGGCGACGTACGCACCGCCAGCCTGGACGTCCTGGCCCCCCTCGGCCGCATCCTGCTGCTCGGTCACGCTGCTCGCAGCCCCGACACCCCGGTCACCGGCGACGATCTGTGGCGAAGGAGCGCGGGCATGCTCGGCTTCTCCGTGGGCCCCTACCTCCAGGCCAACCCGGCCGCCGCCCGGCCAGCGGCCGGCAAGGTCGTAGACCTCCTCGCCAGCGGCCGGCTTGTCCAGCGCGTCGACGAACTCCCTCTCGCCGAGGCCGCGGAAGCACACCGCCGGCTGGAGGCCCGCGAGGTCCCCGGCCGCATCGTCCTCACCGTCTGACCGGCCGGCCCAGGAAGGGAACTGACATGACACTGCAATCCGATGTCCGCTACGCACTGGACCGGTTCGCGATTCAGGATGTGATCGCCAGGTACGGCCTGGGGCAGGACGTGCATCAGGGCGACAACGAGGACCAGAACATGCTGGCTCAGTGGGCAGAAGTCTTCGCTCCGGACGCCGTGATCGATGCCTCCGACGTGGGGCTCAGCGCCGAAACCGGCCTGGCCGAGTTCGTCGACTTCATGCGCGGCAAGGACCGCAAGGGCGACCAGGGGCTGGGCAGGCTGTTCGGGCGGTGGCAGCACCGTGAGGGCTATGCGACGGTCACGGTCGACGGCGACACCGCGACCGCCATCTCGCCCTTCTTCCACACGCATGAGACGCGGGACGGCAACGCCAACGTCATCCACACCGGCCTGTGGCACGACCGGCTGGAAAGGCGCGCGGAAGGGTGGCGCATCGTGCACCGCCGCCTGGAAGACGTCTTCTTCAACACCTTCCCGCGCATCGCCAACCCCGACGACCTGACCGCGAACGACCCGCAGGACCGGACGTGGTGAGCGCGCTCGCCGGTCGGGTCGCGATCGTCACCGGCGCCGGACGGGGACTCGGGCGCAGCCACGCGCTGTCGCTGGCCGCCGCCGGGGCCACGGTCGTGGTCAACGACCTTGGCGTCGCCGTCGACGGCGGCGACGCGGAAGTGCTCGCGGCGCAGCAGGTGGCCGACGAGATCTGCGCGGCCGGCGGCCGGGCTGTCGCGGACACTGCGGACATCTCGACCTGGTCCGGGAGCGAGCGGCTCGTGGCCGGGACCATCGACCGCTTCGGCCGGCTCGACGTGCTCGTCAACAACGCCGGCATCCTGCGCGACGGCGCCATCGCCGACATGGCGGAGGGCGACCTGGACGCCGTGCTGGCCGTGCATCTCAAGGGCACGTTCGGCACGATGCGCCACGCGGTCGCGTACTGGCGGGGGAGGACAGCCGACGCTACGGGCGAGCATCGCCGGGTCATCAACACCACCTCGCCGTCCGGGCTGTTCAGCATCGGGAACGCCAACTACTGCGCGGCCAAGGCCGGTGTAGCCGCGCTCACCGCGCTCGCCGCCCGGGAGTTCGCGCCCTTCGGCGTCGCCGTCAACGCCGTCGCCCCGCGGGCGCTCACCCGGATGACCGAGGACATCCCGCGTCTTGCGGCCGGCGCGAACTCGACGGCCGGCGGTCTCGTCCCGTACGCGCCCGAGCATGTCAGCAGGCTCGTCACCTGGCTCGCCGGGGACCACGCGGACGACGTGTCCGGGCACGTCTTCCTCGTCTACGGCGGCTTCATCGGCCTCGTCGACGGGTGGACCACAGGCCCCGTCGCCCGCAGCGAGCGCGCCTGGAGCAGCCCCGACCTGGACGAGGTCGTATCCGACCTCGTCCGCCGGGCCGCGCCTGCAGCCGGGCTGAACGGTGAGCGGCCGGCCAAGGACGCGATAACGGCCGGGACCCAGTAGTCAAAGACACTAAGGAAAAGGAATCAGCATGAAGATCGTCAATCAGCACTTCATCAATGGCCGTTTCACCGACTCGCACGGCCAGGAGACCGTCGACGTCCACAATCCCGCGACCGGTGAACTCATCGGCCGCTCGACGTACGGCGACGCGGTAGACGCCGAGCGGGCCATCGCCGCGGCCAAGGCCGCTTTCCCCTCCTGGTCCACTACCAGCCTGGAGAAGCGCAAGGAGTACCTCCAGCGCATCGCCGACGCACTGACCGAGCGCATGGACGAGCTCGTGGCGATGACCGTCGCCGAATACGGTGCCCCGGCCTTCTTCGCCGGCTATATCGACGGCCAGGCCCGCGACTTCTTCCTCCTCGTCCAGGACCTCCTCAAGCCGGAGAACTTTGCGGAGACCAACGGCAACGCCACCATCACCAAGGTGCCCGTCGGTGTCGCCGGCCTGCTGACGCCGTGGAACGGCAACCCCTGGTTCGTCTGCGGGAAGGCCGCGTCCGCGCTCGCCGCCGGCTGCACCGTGGTCATCAAACCCAGTGAACTGAGCACGCTCGAAGCGCAGGTCCTCATGGAGTGCTTCGAAAAGGCCGCCCTGCCGCCCGGCGTTGTCAACGTCGTCAACGGCCGCGGCACGGCCGTCGGCAACACCATCACCCGCAGCCCCGACGTCCAGAAGATCTCCTTCACCGGCTCGACCAGGATCGGCAAGCAGATCAACCGCGACGCGACCGAGACCATGAAGCGGGTCACGCTGGAGCTCGGCGGCAAGTCGCCGACCATCATCCTCGACGACGCCGACATGGACAAGGCGGCCCGGTTCGCCCTGAGCGCCGGCCTCATGAACACCGGACAGGCCTGCATCGCCGGAACGCGCATCCTCGTTCCCGAGAGCCGGCTCGACGAAGCAAAGCAAGCGCTCAAGGCCGGCGTCGAAGCCCTCAAGATCGGCGACCCGATCCAGCCCATGGTGTCCGCCGGGCACTACGAACGCGTCCAAAGCTACATCCGCAAGGGCATAGAGGAGGGCGCCGAGGTACTCGCCGGCGGCGAGGGCAAGCCTGCAGGCTTTGAGCAGGGCAACTACGTCAAGCCCACCGTCTTCGCCGGTGTCACGAACGACATGACGATCGCCCAGGAAGAGATCTTCGGCCCCGTCCTGTCGGTCATCACCTACCGCGACGACGACGAGGCCGTC
>JAWWPV010000473.1:0-2838 GCA_033854775.1 Trebonia sp. | reverse complement strand
GCAGTCCGTGCGCGCGCTTACGACGGACGATCATCGCCCGCAGGATTGCCGCCCCCTCGCTGGCGTCCTCCGCGATGCGGTCAAGGGTCTTAGCCTGCTGCTCGATCTCGTCGTCCGTGCTGATGCCAGCCATGCCGTTAGCTACCCCGGACAAGTCCGCAGCGGTGGCGTGAAGTGAGGCAGTCAGATTGACCGCGATTTCATTGTCCATGAACGGCCGTCCAGGAGCGGATTTCCTCGCGCAGCGTCACGGGGTCCGGTCCGCGCACGATGACAAGCGGGGAACTGCCCCGGAGGCTGGCGAACACCATGCCGTTGATCCCCGGGGCATAGCAATGCCAGTCGGGGTACTCCTGGCCGACACCTTCAAGCGTCGGCGCGGGGTCGCTGCTGGCAACTCCGGTGTCGGGCACGTCTCTTCCCCTCAAGACCCCGGCGGGGCCGTGGGAACGAGTGCCAGATGGCACTGCCGACCCCGCCGGGGGAGCCTTTGTAGATCCGCCTTCTGGGCAGTCTGTCACGGTGTACTACGGGCTTCTATGCTAGCAGCGGGTACACGGTGGGTACAGGTGGTTGTGGGGGGATCACCATGCTGGAATGCGTGACAGTGGACTACAGCGCTGACATACCGCCGTACCAGCAGGTGGCAGCCATCATCGTTGCCCGCATTCAGTCTGGGGAGTTGCAACCTGGCGACCCCGTGCCGTCCGTGGCCGGGATGATGCAGGAGTTCGGGATAGCGCGGACAACGGCAGGGAAGGTCCTGGCTTTCCTACGCGAGCAAGGCTGGATCACGGTGGTTCGCGGTTGGGGCTCGTTCGTCGCGCGTGAACTTCCCCAGTGACCTGGGCAGACTTTAGGCGTCCCTCCTGACGTGCGCGAAACCGTCATGCGAGTCTGCTCACGTCAGGATGTGCTCGACGCCTGCCGTCGCCATGACCTGGGAAGTCCCCGGCTGGACCGTCACTAGCCTCACCCCCGGCGCCCTCACCTGGACCACCCCGGGCCACCGCACCCGCACCACCACCCCCGCCAGGTACTGGGGATAAGCCCGATACCGGCGTGACCCGGTGGGACTGTCCCGACCCGGACGCGGACCTGAACGGCGTGACCGTGGCCTTCGTCTGAGAGACCGCCCAGCAGGCGGGCGCTGGCCCCGCGAGTGATCAGAGACGCGGAAGCGCAGTCGATACGCTGGGGGACTCAGCCATCGGGGATGGAGCCACCCGCGGATTCTGCCCCCATCCCGGCCGCCGGCACGGCTACTGCCGGCTTCACCGCTCGGGTGGCGGGTACTCCAGGTTGACCAGCGTGGCCAGCTCGCCCAGCGTGATCTCGAACATGGGCGCGGCGTCCTCCAAGGCGAAGTGCAGGTGGCCGAACACCTCCAGGCTGACCATGGCGTACAGCCGGACCCAGCACCGCAGGAACGTCAGCCCGGCGCCGAGCGGCAGGTCCACGCCGAGCCCCTCCTGGTACCTGGCCAGTTGGCCACGCAGGCCCGGGTCGATCTCGTCATCGCGCGGGATGGGGAACGGCTGCTTGCGCCACAGCTCGTAGAACAAGGCGAAGAACACCGCGCTGAATCTGGCTGCGCACTCGGCGACCACGTCGTCGTGAGCCGCCTCGAGGGTGGGCAGCGGACTGCCGAACAGCAGCGCGAACTCCGCCTTGTTGTTCAGGCCCCAGCGGCGGAACTCGCGGCACGCGGCGACCATCTTCTCGGCCATGCCGTCCCCGGCGGAGTCGATCGCGGCCGTGATCCCGGCGCCTATCTCGGTGAAGATGTCCCCGACCACGTGCTGAATCAGTTCTTCGTGGCTGCCGAAGTACCGGTACAGCGCCGGCGCGGTCATGCCCATCTCGCGGGCGATCGCCCGCAGTGTGACCGCCTCCGAACCCTGCGCCACCAGGATCTGCCGGGCGGTCTGCTTGATCTCCGCGGTCGTCTCCGCGCGGACGCGATCGCGCCTGCTCGGCATCTCGACCACGGATCCTCCTCGGTCCTGTGAACCGGAACTCAGCATCCCCTGCTGAGGCCCGGCTGGCACCAGGGCGGCCGTCGTGCCGCCTGCTTCCTGAGAGCGAGCTGATACCCGGGTTGCCAGGCGGTTAACAGCCTTGACACTCGTAAACAGCGTATGCAAGGTTAACGCCATTAGCAGTTTACGGCGTTCACGGACGTGATCGCTGGTAGCAGCTTAGGTGCTGGAGGGCCTGATGTTCGAGTCATGGGGGCGCGTGGTCTACGCGCGACGGCGGTTGGTCCTGGTCATCGGCGCGATCGTGGTGGTGGCCGCGGCGGTATGGGGAACGGGGGTCTTCGGGGCGTTGCAGTCGGCGGGCGGCTTCTCCGCTCCCGGCAGCCAGAGTCAGCAGGAAAGCGACCTGGCGGCCCGGGCCTTCGGCCGCGACGCCGCCGACGTCGTCGTGCTGTACTCCAGCCCGCGGCTCACCGTACGGGATCCCGCCTTCCGTGCGGCCGTGACCCGCAGCCTGGCCGCGCTGCCCGCCCGCGACGTGCGGTCGGCCGCGACCTACTGGTCCACCCGCTCGCCCCAGTTCGCCGGCGCGGGCGGCCACGCGACCTACGCCGTCCTCGAACTCGCCGGCGGCACCGACTCGGCCCGGACCACGAACTATGAGGCGATCGAGGGACGCCTGTCCGTGCCCGGCCTGTCCACTCAGGTGGGCGGTCAGGTCCCCACGATGTTGGCGATCAACAAGCAGGTCACCTCGGACATCGGCCGCGCGGAGGGCATCTCCATGCCGGTGCTGCTCATCCTGCTGCTGGTGATCTTCGGCAGCCTGGCGGCGGCCAGCCTGCCGCTGGCCATC